>NZ_WSPP01000240.1:0-17330 GCF_009767705.1 Myroides sp. LoEW2-1
AAAGAAGACAGTTGTATAATCAACAAAAATTAATAAATTTATAACTAAAACACTATCTTATGCTTACGTCCTAAAAGTCTACATTAGTTTGAAGACATACAATGGAAATTTAAATTATCATTATAAGAAAATAGGTGCGTTTGAGATTGAAAACCAATATCTCCAACCTGTTTATTACAGGGCTCCAAAAAAAACTGCTTACGCAGGAAACTTGAAAGTAACGCAAGATATATCGCTTCCAAATTCCTATTCAGTACAGATTTACTCTCAATTTATGACCAAAGATATATTACCACAAGCTGAAATAAAAAAGAGATACAGTATAGATACGTCTATAAAAAAAGTATTCGATTCTAAGAAAGCGGAAGTTTTTTTCAATGCGACTGACATTTTCAATACATTAGTTAACACTAAAATTGTAACTGGAGAAGACTTTTTGCTGGTAAGCACAGACTTTTTCGAGACCCAAGTATTGAGGTTAGGTATAAGCTACAGATTTTAAAATTGGCGATGCCTCCGAAGTCTATTATTACTTTTGCTCAAAACGCTTTGAAATTGCCAGTTTGGACTGATAGCAACAAAGGAATAGCAAGCTATTTCTGAGGTGTTTTAAGGGAGAAGATGGCTGTTTCAAAGTGAAATAACGAAAAAGCTAAGCACTTGTATGTAATCATATCTCAGTCGAGCTATTACTTTCTATTTATTGTATATCTTTGAGCAGTTAGAGCGATTGTATCTGTCTGTATTTTTCCGAAATTTCTACAATCTGACTTGCGTCTACAATATTATGAATAAGTTTTTTTTGTACACTTTGTTAACCCTGCTTTTTGTGTCACTCCATGACGCATCCAAAGCAATGCAGGAAAACACCATAGAAAACCTATTAAGTGCGGCCTTTCAAGATAGGTTGAGAATGGATTCAGAGTCAAATCTTTTCCATCTAGAGGAAGCTGAAAAACAGATCGACAAAAATACGCCATTTCTAACACTTGCAAAACTCTATTCGGAGCTATCAAAGCACCATTTAGTCAATGGCGAATTTGATAAGGCTAAACTTTATCTTAATAAAGGAGATAGTATATCCAATCTATGTACAGGCCAACTACCTCAAGCCTATGCTTTTTTTGCATGGGCCACATATTATAACTTTTTAGACATTGCAGACCTTGCTGTAGAGAACCTACAAAGTACTTTGGATATCTTAAATGTTGAGGATGATTTAATGTTGAGAACCAGAGTGTACTACACGCTTTACGGTGTATATTCTTCGTGGGAAGATGAAAATATTTCCGCTCAATATGCGCAGAAAGCTATTTCATCCGCCAAAGAATCGGAATATTATGAGTTGTTAGCAAATGCACTATCCGGAAAGGCAACAACCATGGAGTATGCATACCGGAATACAGAAAACAGCGTTTATTTAGACAGTATTCCGATTTATCTTAAAGCATCCATCCGTCTTTATGAACAACATCCTGACAAGGTTGGAGTACGCACTTATGCCATTGCCAACTTAAATATTGCCAATTATTTTTTTAAACATAAGGATCTCTCTCTCAAGCAAACCCAAGACAGTATCCTGTACTACTCCCTTCTGACTAAAAAAATTGCAGAGAGCTTTGATAAAAACTACGAAATACGAAGTAATGTAAATGGTCTATTGGCAGAAATTGCAATTGAACAGAATGATCTAAGACAAGCCGAAAGACTGCTGCTAGAAGCATATAACTTTTTGAATACGACCCCTACACCATCCTTCTACACATTCGGCAATGTTGCTGGAGGGCTTAGTAAAGTTTATGAGAAGATTGGAAACAACAAAAAAGCGTTGTTCTATTTGCAAGAAAAGCAAAGATATGACAAGATTTATTTTGATAGTGAGCAAGCGTATCAAGCGACTAAACTGGACGCACAGTATGAAAACAAACGACTGAAAGAAAGTATGCTGCTCATCCAACAAACTGCCAAATCCAGGCAAGAACTAAACTTTCTGATGACAGGGATTATTGGACTTTTACTTGTGTCTTCTACTTTAGGGTATCTGTTTTTTAAAAACAGAGTACAACTTCAGAAAGAAGAACAAGGTCGCTTAAAGGCCGAACAAGCCCTTCTGATGCTACAGCAGAAGCAAATGCAAAAAGAAGTGATGACACGCAGCTTACAGGTCGAAAGAAAAAACGCGTTGTTACAGAAAATGAGAAATACGCTTATTGAGAGGAATGATTCCTACCCAGCTCAAGAATATGACAAAGTATTGCGCAATGAAATGCACATTGAGAAAGCTTTAGAAAAAAATCTCGTAGAATTTCAAGATATAAATCCTTTGTTTTTTGAAAAAATAAATACATTGGCAGAAACTAAGCTGACTCCACTTGATCTAAAATACTGTGCATATATTCACCTCAAATTATCAAATAAAGAATTGGCTCAGATATTTAACGTATCACCAAACAGTATTCGAGTAACAAAGTACCGCTTAAAACAAAAGCTGGGATTAGACAAGAATGTTGATTTAAATGAGTTTTTACAAGAAATTTAATAAAAACAACAGCGGCTTAATAATCAACAAAATACAGTTTATAAATTCTCGACTACTCCCTCTATTACTTGCACTGTATACGACTTGTAACGCATTTTTTTGAATAAAAACCATTGAGGACACTATGTTTGCATAGAAATAATCAAGTGTAGCACATTTAAGAAAAACGAATTGCAGAAGGTAATCACTATAATTCTTATGCTAATTTGCAACCTGATCTTAGGACAGGAAAAAATTTATAGACTGGTTTCTAAAAAAGAAAATGCACATATGAATTACGGCGCATTTAAAAAGTTACACGATTATTTGGTTTTAAAGGTATATCCTAAATCTGAATTGATTGTCAATGGATTTAAGTACACAAAGGAATGGGCAGAACCACCGGCAATTTTTGAATTGCATGAAGTAAGCCAAACGAGACATAAATTAACGGAAGAATTCGAAATAAACTCACACAAAATGAAACTCGCTGAACAAGAATATACAATTGAGCGGCTAAAAGAATTAAAAGATAACGGGATATTAATATTGAATTAATATAAAGTGAGTATTATATCCAAATTTTATAAAAAGATGGATGGCACACAAAACATCCTTTTATCGAGTAATAATTGATAGAATAACATATGAAACGATTAGGAATAATTTATTTATTGTCTGTTGCAATTGTTAGTTTGAACTCTTGCGACTATGTAAAAAAAGCAGTCGAAGACACCTTTAACAATCAAGAAGATTCGCAAGAGAATCTAAAAGATACTTTTCACAACCCTTTTAGCTCGAAGCTCAGAGCACAAAACCAAACGATTGAAAAATACCGTGAGCTCATCCAGGGGTTATATCCAACACTTGATAGCCTAAAGTTTGATTACACCATGGCAATGCTGACGCATGAAATCGAGAAATGGAACAGAACTGAGATATCCTTACTTTTCCAACCTGAAAGATTGGATGAAATCCAAGCCGAATTATATACAGTGTTAAATACGGAAGACATACTGTTATACTCTTCTCCCTTATTTGTAGAGCACCAAAGAGTACGTTTGCCTATTGTCAATCCGTCAAACCCCAACGAAGTAGATTGGTATTGGTATGAAAGCAAAACCGGAAAATGGGCAAAAAAAGATCCTGTAAAATTAACTAGTAGAGACTTGCAGAATATGGAGGGAAATTCCTATCCGCTCGCCACTATCAAGTTACGTACTGCCCATCAGGTTCTATACGAGGTCATCAATAGGTTTGACGAGATAGGTTTTATAGAGCTCCCTTCTTCGGTAACCTATTACGCGCATCCACACAAACAATATTGGACAATTTCACTAAGAGGTGATCGCGCAGATTACAGCCTGGAAACCGATAGCCAAGGAAAGTTTAAAAAACTGGAAATGAGGTAATGATTCAGCGTATTTAATAGTTTAAACACAAAAGATATGAGTAGAAATTTTTGGCAGTGGTACATCTTCTTTTTCCTTTACATCTTCCCTTTGTTTTTTTCTTATGCTGGAGGATGGAGCTCGGGTGCATGGACGGCGACAATTTCTCTGATGATTGGAATCATCGGTTGGGCATGGTTGATCAAAGTACAGTTCCGAAAGTATGTCAGTAAGCCCAAGCTATTGCTGAAAGAAGCTCAAGAGCTACAGAGAAGCGGAAAGGTTGTAGATGCAAAAATCAATGAGATCATCACAAAAAAAGAAACCAAAGAAGGAGATTTCATGACCGAAGTAATGGTGTCTTTTCCCAATTTGGCGGGTACCGAAATCACTACTTCTTTTGATTTTCTTGATAGCAAGCCACATTTAAAGAGATATGAAGTTGGGAAACAACTCCCCCTCAGACTAAACACACAAAAAAGTGCAGAAATTCCATGGATACTAGGCGAGGGAGATTATTTTGCTACCAAATCGAAAATGCGTTGGCTTTATCTATTTACTATTGTGTATGCCATTGCAGTATTTATAGTCAATCATTTGGTCTTTAGCAATGGAAAAGGATGGCGCTGGCTTTCGCTATGGCACCCTTGGGTCTGGACTCCATATTTTGGGCTTATAACTGAATTAGCAATTAACAAAATTTTCAGCCGAATGGGAGGTGGACTTAATCATAAAAGTTCCTATGAGTTGTTTCTACACGGTTTGGAAACCAAAGGATATATTACGAAAATTAATCAGACCGGGACATTCATCAATGAGCAACCTGAAATGCGCATCCACATCAACTATACCGATAAAGACGGTAAGACACATTACTTAGAGAAAAAGAAAGTAGTATTACTCTCAGACATACACGCATACCAAGTAGGAGAAGTTAATCTACTCTACCTGCCGGATAGTCCACAAACTATAGAGTTCATATGATCAATTGTTAAAACTATAAAGCTGAGTTCGATTATTATTTTTTACTCAGAACGCTTTGAAATTGTCAGATTCGACTGATAACAACGAAGGAATAGCGGGCTATTTCTAGGCGTTTTCAGGAAGAAGATGGCTGTTTCAAAGTGAAACAACAAAAAAGCTAATCAAGTAAACACGCTATGCTGTGTTGCCTCTGCCAATAAATTCTTTCCCTCATGCAGTCCCTGTTTAAAAAAATGAAAGCATTCCTCATCATTATTAAAACTCTATCGCTTCCGCTAATCTAAAAGGAAGCAACTCCCCCTCCTGATCTATATAAAAGTAATCTTTACCTATCCTGGCCAACAAAGGGAAATGTACAGGTGTTTCATCTCTTGAATACCACGAATGCCAAATGTCGCCTGCATATACCTCATCCAGTATCAAAGGTATGAGCTCCTTGCCATTGGCATTCAGTAATCCGTAATAATTGTCATTCTTGACCAGATAAGCCTTGCCATTGGCAATGGACTTCACCTCATCATATTGCGGCTCTACAAGGATTTCGCCCAAGTGCGATAACAAGCCATACAAATCTTTCCCTCTACGACGGTTAAATTCTTTTATCTGAAAGCCATCTTCATTCACTTCATGTTGCGAAAGCTCTACAGGAGGATCTTCACTGTAAAACTCTTTGGAGGTTAATGGAAATCCTTCTGGTGTTGTATAAATGGTTTTCCATCGCTTTGTATATTCTTGCAGAGTCAGAAGTTTATATCCTTCAGCATTTGTATAAATCTTGTCATACAAAGCAGGGATTACCTCTTGACCCATTTCATCTATAAACCCGTACTTCCCATCTTTACTAGTCAAAGCTAGGCCATGTTTAAAAGAGAGGATAAAATCATAAGCTTCAGAAACAATTTGACCTTTCTTCCAATCATACAAGAAGCTCCCTGTAGTGTCGCTCACTATTAGTAACGGGTCACGTCCTGAAGCTAATACTTCTAAAAAGTCCAAATCGAGCGGTTCTTGCTGTTCCACATTCCACCAGCTTACCCTATACTGTTCTTCTCTAGGTTTCGTAAGCTTCAGTAAACTCTCCGAACCTTCCGCCTTTGAAATATACAGATAATCTGGTGCCAGTACTTCTATTGAAGTTTCTATATCAAACAGCCCATACTTTCCCTCTTTTTTTACTTTAAATAAAGATGCCGTGACAAACTCAATATCATCATAAGTGATGGGTATCAACTTCTTGCCATATAGATCCATCAATCCTTTTACGACTTGTTCAGAGACCGCTCTGCTCTTCTGTTCCACAAGCATATAGGACTGTAAAGAATCTGGTGTGTGGTAAAGCTTTATTCCTGAGTAAGTGAGGTCTATCCTTTTCCCTTCTTCTCTGAAATACCATCCCATCAGGTTGTTTTGTTCTACTCCAAAAAGCTGTGTTCCTTTTAGCGAACCTCCTTTTATTTCCATGTTGCGGGTATAGATATGCTCATAGTTAGGTTCTACCAACATGTTTCCCGATAGGTCATGCAATCCAGTTGTTCTTTTTTCTTCATTATGACCTATAAAAAACAACTTATCTCTTAACGTAATAGAATGGTACAAGTCTGGCTTTATCAGGATTTCCCCTGCGCTATCTATCACTCCGGCTTTCTGATTGGATTTGACCACTATATAATTACCATCATAAAAACGGTCATAGAGTCCTTCTATTCCCTCGTATTCAAAATCACTTATCTGTGCTCCATCCGAATTGACCAAGGCATATTTTCCACCTTTTTTTAACGCTAAAAAACCATTGACTAGTTTCGATTCCTGATAGTCTGCCTCAAAATACTCTTTTCCTGAAGCGATATTGATAATCAATTCCCGATTCTCTTTGGTCAGATTGGATACCCAATTACCACTTCGCATTCCTTGGTGTCCCGGAAATTCATATTCAAAGGGTAACAACGTTTTATTTTCAAAACTGACTATACCCCATTTACCATCCAGCAAAGCATAAACATAATCAGGCTTCGATCCGCATCCACCACAATAATCCAATTTGTCATATTGAATAGGAACGACAATATCATTCTTTTCTTTGCTATAAACACCCCACTTTTCACTCTCTTTTACTGCAAAGTACGTATTGCCATCCAGAGGTATCGCATCGTCATAGTGTGCAGGTAGCACGATACTCCCCCAATCATCGATATATCCCATTTTACCTCCTACGAAGATTTCGAATAAAGGAATACGTGTTTTTTCTATTCGATCGTATTCAGCGGGCAACAACCATGTTCCGTCTTCTGCATTCACTAGCCCTACTTTATTATTCCTATGTACGAAATATAGAGTGGTTGAATTATCTTTCTCATTGGAAGTCTTCACTTCTGTATTATCGCTTTCCACGGCTTGATGTTCGTGTAGGATCTCATCAAATTGATAGGCTCCCTTGGAATCGATATAACTCATCTTTTCTCCTTGCTGAACTTTTGCCCAAGGGGTTTTGAAAGGTGAACCCCCTGTGTATTTTTGGGGATAGGGTTTGACAACACTAACTAAGCTATCCCGCTGGTTCTGATCTACTTCAAAGGGCTGAGGATCCAAAATACCTTTGGATTTTAATTCCTCCAAGCTTTCTACAGCAACAATTTCATAGCCCTTAGGAGGAGCAGTACGAACGGAATCCATAGATATAGGATTGATTTCTACGACTTCTGTATTAAAATAATATTTATGCGATTCGGCTCCGATATCTTTAATAGTCGTCAACAGCGGCAAACCCGGTATATCATAGCCTGAAAAGTGACTGAGGTATTCATTAAACCAATGAGGAAAATCGGGTGTGTACCAAACGTCTACCGAGAATCCCGGATCTACATCTTTATATTTTTTGAGATAAGCCACATAGCTGACTCGCTTTGCTTTTAAGCCCAATATATTTTTCGTTTCTTTCGGATGCTTATTCAGATCCTTAATGGCGGTCCCGAGATGGTGTTTGATTTTCACCTCTTTTAGAAAGGTTTTGTAAGGCATCTTAATTGCGAAATTTTCGTCATTATTGAACGTATACACATAAAAAGACGTTCCCTCACGTTGGATGATGGTATTGTCTGACTCAAAAATTCCTTCAAAAGAATTGTAAGTATCCGCAGAAATAACCTCTCTAATCCGTAGATTTTCTGTGCTTTTGTTCTCTTCTTCTATCTCTCTGATTTCGGACTTACTCGCTCCTTCATAGGGTGTTAAATATATTTTAGAGAGGACTTCCCATGCTTGGACTTTTGATTTTTTCTGTCCCATTGTTATAATGCTTGAGCATAGAAATAGACAGAGCAGTATTGTTTTTTTCATTGTTACTTGTTTACTATTTTACATATCTCCATTTCAGGTTAAATACCCTTTATGGCAGATTTCTTTTTTAAATATATTTACTAGAATATCCATTTTGTCGTCAAAAAAATCAACCTTTCCAGGGCTTCCTGAATAGGATAAAAGACACATTGGATCTCTATTTTTTATACTAAAATGAACTTTGAGTTCGGAGTAATAACCGATGCGTCCATCGTCTATATTGGTTATGCTGAAAAATGATATTTCATTCCAATCGAGTATATGAATCTGGTTTTGGCCTATAAAACCAATGCAAGCATTCACATCATCTCGCCAGATCATTACGTCGTTATTCAGTTCGAGCTCTATTTTATGGAGATAAGTCTCTACATCCAAGGACCCACAACTTGCTAAGGAAAGTTTCTCTTCGTTTAAAATGATGTGTTGTGATGCCTGCATATATTTTTTGTAGTCTTCTTTGAAAAAATAGGATATGTTTTTTGAATTCCAAAAAACCACATTGACAAAGCTTCCTCCCGTATAGCTTTCTCTTGATAAGACTATTTTCAAATCTCCATATTGCATCACAATTTTTACCATTTCCAGCTTCTTATCTGCATAGAGTATATCAGGAGCGGTGATCTGCATTGTGCCTATAGTGCTTACTACAAAATCATTTGTTTCTTTCCCATAATAAGAATTTTTGGGTATCCCACCTTGGCTTTCAAATAAACGAATTAATTCTGCCAACAAAGCCTTAGAGTCTAGAGTATGACATTGGGTGTAAAAGGAGGAAATTGGCTTATAAGAGTTTATAGAGAACTTGTCAGAAATAAAAAAATCATGAAAAACTAACTTTCCAATACGAACAGGGGCTTGTATTTTCACTTCATGTGTTCCTTCTTGTATTAAAAGATCATGATATCTATCAAAGAAATCTTTTTGCGCCATATCCCAATGCACAAAATCTTTGTTTGCTGATTGTATCTCAAATCCTTTATTGCTTAGGTTGCTTTTATCAAAAAGAATGGTAAAAGTAGTCATGTATTAGATTTTACTCGTCAAAAATTAAGGAATCTAGTAACTCTTTAGCTGTGGTAATTTCATATTCCTCCAAATAAATGGGCTGAAAATGTCCTGTCCCGGTATAGATTTCATCGATAAATTCATCGGTAGAAGCTTGATACACTGTTCTTTTCTCAGTGAATTTTCCGGCAAGCAAATCGATAGTCGTAACTACTTTATACCCATGACCTGGTGGACTGTTTCTGTTATCAATAACAATTTTACTCAATCGTATTCTCTTCTGTTTCTCGTCATAATAAAAATGAGCATCTGTAATCAACGGTAATTTCATAACATACAGTCGAAAACTTTGCTTTTCCTGAATCAACAGGTAGCTGTATATTTTTAAGGGATCGAAAAGAAAAGAAGTGTGTACGCTCTGATTCGCTTGTGTAGAAAGCAGGACTTCCAACCTTCCTTTGTCTATATCAAACCAAACGGTATCTGTGATCCCATCTTTATCCAGATCAAACGCTAATTCCTGAACTTGAAGTTGTGCAAGTGCGTTATCTATTCCTATAACCGTTATAAAAAGAAGATGAAATAATAAAACCTTTTGTTTCATTCTATAGTTTATTTTATTAATGCGGTTAAGAGTAAGATTAAACCAAAAACAAGAAGGAGTATGGCATAGAGATAAACGGGTGGATTGTTTTTTCGTTTTCTTGCTTTTTCCATTTTAGCTAAGGCTTTAAAATAGGATTCGGACAATTCGCCTTGCGTATCCAAAGCCTTCATCTGATCCATGAAATGGAGTATAAAACTAAAATATGTCTCTGCCTCTTTTTTCCCTTCTTCATTGTTTTTGGAGAGTAGATCATAAGCTATTATAGCATCGTCTTTTAATCGAATTTTTAACCCTGGTGCTGGATTATCCCAATTCAACCAAGTGAACTTTAGGTCTATCCAATAGGAGTGAATTTTTGCATAGCGAATATCTCCAAATACTTTGGATTGTATTCCCGATGGAGACAGAGTTACGGTTTCGCGCCCTTGGCGTGTAGATTGAACAATCTTAAAAACACAATACCCACAAATCATTACTATCAAGATGATAATAAGGAAAGTAGTCGATTCTATATAACTAGAGTTTTTGGTCAAAAAAAACTTGTCAATAAAGAGTAAGGATATGAGCAGTGCAAATCCACCTATAATAGTTCCAAGTAGTCTGTAAATGTATTTGGCTTTGATCGATCTAAATTTAAAACTTGCTTTTTCCATTTATTTGATTTTTCATAGTTCTATTTCCATGTACTCCTGTACTATTTGCTTCGTATAGGATCCGGGAATCGGAAGTTCTGTTACAGCCAATTTTATTGGATAGTTTCCAATCTGTATTATCATTTGTGGTCTATCTAATTTGATGATTCCTTTGTATTTAACTTTCAATCCTACCTCAAAAACAAAGGCAAAAGTAATTGTTCCGGATACTGTTACCTGTTTTTGTGTTCCCTGCATTAATTCCTGCTTTTGTTCCGAGAGCTGGATATAACGCACTCCATAACACAGCAGAGAGTGAGGGAGTCTAGTGATTTCTACTTCAGCATTTGTCAATATAGCTGAATTGATTATCCTATATCCTCCAGAAATGAGATAACTAAAATCAACGGAAACTTCCTCACCATTATCAAACTTGAAACTGAATCCTTGCCTGCGTCCACCTACTCCGACCAGCCGCCCTCGGATCACTTCTTTTTTAGAGTGTATTTTATCTTTTTCAAACAATATTGCTTTCTTGCGATATGCCAAGAACATCCATCGAAAAGCAAATATCGTAATCCATACCGTGAAGATAGCAAGCGTGCCAAAAATTAATACTACTAATCCTAAATCAATGATCTCCGCATCTTTTATGCTGTAACGATTTGACCGTATTTCATCATAAACCAAACGAATAAGGAGGTAGCTTAAGTAAGTTAAACAACCAGTAAGTATCAGACCTACCCACTTATTTGCTTGCGCAGAACGATAACGCATGATTAAGTCTTTTCTTTCTTTTTTGCTAAGTGTTTGTTTGTTTCTAATCATTTTTTATCTATTTTCAACTCAAATGTAAACTCACAGTCTCTACCTTCAGGATGAACTATCCGAATGTATTTCTTTTGAGATTCTTCATCCACCTCAAAATAAACTATACTGTTTTTAGCTATAGATTGTCCATTAAGTTTTGTGTTCTCGGCAATATGTGCCTGAATTGGCTTTCCCTCTTTGCTGAGAACAATTTCTCCACACACGGGCAACTCTGCTATATATTGGACATCCAGCAGATGACCTCTTATAGTTTCTTCCCTTAGATACACACTCCAATCTTTATCAAAAACAAACCCAAAAAAATCTGTAGATTCTGAAAGTGTTACCCACCAAATATCGTCTAAAGTAGCGTGTTCTTTTTTCTTAACATCAAATCTATTGCGCCATCTTATGCGTGTCCCTTTGGGTAAAGAAAGCCTAGGAAAGTCTAAATCTGTATCCAACACCGTGTTTTGTGTACGCTCTAGCTTACGATCATTGAGTTCCGCCCGCCATTTATAAAACACCTGATTGTCTAAATAAACGTAAGCACCATATATTCCTAGTATCAGGATTAATCCACCTATAAAGATCAGGAAGCCACTTCCTATCTTACCGCCTAAAGAAGTAGTAACTATAAACCACCTTTTAGCTAAGAATAGTAACAGCCCTCCTATTAAGAGGTAAACATACCAGAGCGTAATGGCAAAGTAATAGATCAAGTATAATATTCCTACCATAGTTTTCTTAATTCAGCTTATTCAATTTTTTTAAATATTACAAATCCCTGTGAGGGGATGCTCTCAAAAAGCACGATATAAGTTTGAGGAAGCACAACGTCTTTAATTCTATCAAATTTAATATCTTCATACAAAAACCAAGACTGCTCTTGATAGGGTACAGATATGCCTTCTGCTTGTGGGAAGTTTTGTGTGAAGTATCGACTGCTCCAATCTGCAGAAGAGGTTGTAAGTTTTTTGTCACTCTGTTTGTCAAACACATGGAATCTTACGGTTTGTATTTCGGAGTCATCTGTTTCAGGCTCTACAGTCAACTTGATATAATATTCTTCCAAAAAATCATCTAATATAAAGCTAGTTTGCACTTTTGCCAACTTAAGCATACCTAATACGATAATTAAAGTAGTTAACCAATGGGAACCTATATATAGTGTTTGTTTTCTCATTCGAATACTTATTGATTTTTATGTGATGTCCCTTTAATACGCTTTCTTATTTCTATTGTCTCTTGCAATTCTTTTATTGAAGAATCTGTGATTTCCTCTGGGGGAGTTTCAACTGGATCCCCATTTCCGTTATGCTTATACAGATGAAATGAAAAAGTAATATCTTGATCATTATTTAAAAATTCGACAATAGTTTTTGAGGCTATTTGAAAACTTTCTAGATCCATTCCTTCACTTTCCATAGCTATAAGATACCATTTCGGTTGAGAAGCTTGTAGCTGTTTAGAATGGCTGCGATTGTTAAACATGGGTGCATGTCGATACAGCTGCTTTTTAAGTTCTGCTTCGGATTCGAAAATAAAATGTCCAACAAATTGTAAACCTAAGTTTGAGGCAGTCTCTTTTTCCTCGCTATTGTCCAATAGAAACTTGATAGATTTAGGTTCTTTTGGCTTTCCTATTCCAGAGCTTTTAAGTTGTTTCCAAACTCCATTTTCATTTTCTAGAGACAGATAGAAGTTTCTCTCTTTCGGATGAGTCAAAAAGTTCAGGATCTGCGTATCTGTATTCAGTGCGTTCAACTGATCTAGCTCCTCAATTTTTGTACTCTTGATATAGGGAACTAAGTGAAGCTTGGCTAAGCTATCGTTGGTGTACATATATATTGCGCCCTCCTCCGCAATTGCATTTCTTAACAATACGGGATACTGGTCTATACGTTGCTGAGAATATGTCATCATATCTCTCATAGGTTTTGTCTTGTAATATTCGATTATTTTACCGCCAAAAAATCGAGCAAACAAGACAAAACCAATAATAAAGCTGAAAGGGATCACAATATTCTTTCGTAGTTTTTTCTTCCGAGCTTTAGCAATTGCCTGAATCGCTGTCTCATATTCGTTTTCCTGCGGTGAAAGAGAAGGAGAGGAGATTGTCTTTTTTGAAGAAAAACTAGTTTCTTTATTCAAATTCTGTTTATAAACCTCCCAATACCTAGTGAAATCAGATAAGAATATTAAGTACTCTTCCAGTTCTGTGTTGTTTTGGTCAGGCTTGGGGTGAAACCGAATGACTTTTTCGTTCTGTAATTTTATTTTTAGAGTTGGAGAAGCCATATTCCAATTTATCCATGGTAAGCTTTGCCTTATGCTGTAGCTATTGATGTCCTCAAATCGGATAATACCGAAGTATTGGGAATTGAAACGATTTGTTCTTAGAATTATCTTTTCAGGTTCTGCATATTTTGCACGAACTTTCCGCCATTTCCAAACACTGTAAATTATATTGCCTGTCATTGACATTAGTACAAAGCCTATTAAGTATAAGATGTAAATAGATTGACCTTGATACTTCAGTAAAAAGATGACAGGGACAACAATCATCAGTAACAAACCTCCAAACAGACTCAGCAAAAAAAAGTAGGTTGGTTGAAGTTGTGTGATATAGAAGCGATATGTTTTTAAGTTTTGCATCCCTTGACTTAGTCGTTTGTTCATACCTCAACTACCATTGTGATGATGTGGTATTAACTAATTAATATGAGCAAAAATATGTTAATAAATAGATATTATTATCATATGAAGCGTCTACAAAGTATCTACATATAAGTTTAATTATTGATTGTTAGTCTTTTACAAGTGTTAAATCGAAGGTCTATTTTTTGTTCTATATTTGACAACAATCAGAAATAGAATGAGAAGAACTTGTTTTTTTTATATATGTTTAATACAGTTCCTATACGTTGTATGGACGCCTACGTTTGCTCAAAAAGCAATAAGTGATTCGCTGGAGGTATTGCTGTCCAATTCTCAGTTAGACACCCAAACTCGAATTTTAAGGTTGTGTCAATTGGCAAATAGCATTTCATTAGCCCACCTTGATAAGGCTATTCAAACTAATAAAAAAGCCATTGTACTAGGCCAAAAACACCAATATACAGACGGTCTCTGCCTCGCATGGTCACAGCAAGTGCAGTTTGAAATGATCCAAAGGGATGGCATAGCTGCTCAGAAAGCTGCTGACAGTATGTTCTACTATGCACAAAATGCATCTAAACTTTATAAAGGAATTGCCTATTTCAGAATGGGCTATTTGCAAAATTTACAAAACAAACCTGAAGAGGCATTTGAAAGTTGGGAAAAAGCTATCCCCATGTTGGAAGAGAATGATGGACAAAAGTACCTGTCAAGTATTTACTACCTAAAGTTCGGAATATATGCGGAGCGCGAAAATCAAAAGGAAGCATCTAGATACGCTGAGCTAGCACTAGAAAGCGCACAAAAAAGCAAAGATATAGACGCCGAGATTAAAGCTTGGCAGATCAAAGGCACCTATGAAGTAGATCTATTCGAGCAAAAGGGGCGCACTATCCATCTTCAGGCTGCGAAAGATGCTTTTGAACAATCTATAGCGCTTTTTAAAAAGCACGAAGATTCCATCAAAAATCCTAGTGCAGTGGCACTATCTGCATTATATCTAGCAAATCTGTGCTTGGAATATGATTCCACCATAAAGAAGGAGGATATAATGAGATATGTGAATCTTGCTTTGCAAACTTCAAAGGAAGTCAATAATATTGAGATGCAGGCCAACGCATATGCAATACTCAGCAAAATCCATATGCAGGCTACCGATTGGGCTGCAGCTGAGCAAGCATTATTGACACAAATGGCTCTTGCAGACTCCCTCCCTTCGCCGAACTACTACCTCGAACTAAATAACCTGGAACTTCTGACTACACTCCAGGAAAAAAAGGGAGATCCTCAACAGGCTTTGGAGTGCTATAAAAAATATGTGGCGACTTATAAAAAGGTTTTCGATTCGGAGCAGGCCGAAACCATTCATCAATTGGAAGCGCAATATGAAAACGAGAAAAAGAGCAAAGAATTGGAATTGCTTCACCAAAAAAATGCATTTCAGATAAGACAGACTTGGTTGTACAGTGCTCTGGCACTTATTACTATAGTAGGATTGTTATTTTTGTTTGTAGCGTATAGGTTTAAACTAAAATATGCTTTAGAGCGGGAAAAGCTTCAAGATGAGGAAGCGGCAAGGCTAAAAGCTGAACAAGCTTTAATCACACAAGAGAAAGAACAATTGCAAAAGGAATTGATGGTCGGGATGCTACAAATAGAACGTGGTGCAGAATCGCTTAAGGAGCTAAAGGAAAGAATAGAAACTGCCAAGAGCCAACATCCTCAACTTAGTAAATTTATCAAAGGAGAACTGAAAATCAACAGTGATTTTGACCTGATCCGCTCAGAAATACAAGATATTCACCCAGATTTTTTCAAGCAATTACAGGATAAAGCCTCTGAAAAACTAACCCAAACCGATCTGCGCTATTGTGCTTATTTTTCCCTCCAATTTTCCACCAAGCAAATAGCCGAACTCTTAAATGTTGCACCCAAAAGTGTCCGCATGGCAAAATATCGTTTGAAACAAAAATTTGAATTGGATAAGGAAGATGATTTCGATGCTTTTCTTCAGGGTTTGTCGTAATTCATCAATTAACTTCCTTAATTTCAATTTCTTTAAGCGCTCTTTTGTTGAAGGAATAATATCATCATATTCTTCATAATTTTCAATCACACTTTCCAACATATTCTTTGCCAGCAGTTTATTGCCTTTGGTAGCATACGTGTCCGCAATCAAGATGAAACTCTTGGCCACACCCAGTAATCATGCTCCTCCATATTATTGACCAGATCAAAGACCATTTCCTGAGCTTTGTCCTACTGTTTGTTTTTATACTGTAGTCGTCCTATACGATAACGTGCCTCTGCATCAATAACTGTCTTGCTTATCATTGTCGCCAATTCTGTTTTACTTCATAACAAACGCTTTATCTCCTTTCTTTAGCAATGCCTGTGCACTGTACAAATGTGCCCTAGCTATGTCTTCCTCAGATAGTCGATCAGAATTCTCTATCAAATACACATACTTCTCCACTTGATCCAAGTCTCCTATATGTAGGTAATATTTCATCTTCAAGTTCTGATGTAATCTCCAGTTTTTAGAGGTGCACAATCGCTTCATTATATTCCTCCAAGTTCATGTATAACGCAGCTGCCGTCAGCAAGGTATTCTCTGTATATTTGCTCGTCCAGTCATTCAGAATAATGTTAAGATTCTTTTAGCCATTTTAAAGGCTGCTAAAGTGGTGTTTTCTGTTGACATATCTTTACTCAAACTCCATCCAATAACCTTTCTATCATATAAATCTATTACTGTATGTAGTTAGATAAATAACCCCTTCTTTAACAGCGATATAAGTAATGTCAGACACCCAGGCTTTCCCTGGTTCAGTTTGTGTAAATTGTCTATCTAAAATATTATCAACCACTAAATAATTGTGTTCAGAGTCTGTGGTTATTCTATATCGACGAGCTAATTTACTACGTAATCCTAACTCTTTCATGTACTTAGCAATAGTTAGTTTAGATATGTTACTAATATCGATTTGGATTTTTTTTATACAAATAAATTTGAATCGAAAGAACATTATTTTTACGTTTATAATCAATTACTAATGTGGTTGTTATACAAAGGTGCTAATTACTCTACTGACAATAAATATTTTAAAGGAATTAGTCGATTAGATGAACTGTTTGAACGTGCATGTTACTATCAATTATTTGATACATTTGTTGAACTAGGTTTTACTCCTATCATTGATGATAATATAAATTTTCTGAATGAAGCTAACATTTATGAAAAAGTAGTGTTTGAAAAAAATACCTTTAAAATTACTTTATATTATCAGAGCTTACCTATAAATTTAACAACAATTAAAAAGCATACAAATAATTTAAGACCTGATTTTATTATTGAGTTTGATGATTTATCTTATGTTATATTAGAC
>NZ_WSPP01000241.1:0-6265 GCF_009767705.1 Myroides sp. LoEW2-1
AATAAAAACACTGGCTATTCGGCAAAATAACCAGTGTTTACAATGTGATTATTACCTAAGTAACAACCTTTAACTATTTCAAATATATGAAAAATTCTTTATTAAGAAGTAGAGGAATTCCTCTGTTAAAACTCGAGTTAAAAATGAAACTATCCTTTATTTTTTCCTTTGTTTTTGCACTTAATTTATTTGCAACAAACACCTATTCTCAATCAAAAATTTCAGTAGATGTTATCAACATACCTCTACATGAAATACTTGAGATTATTGAAGAGTCGTCTGAATATCGTTTTATTTATAATACAAATGAAGTCAACGTAAATGAGAAAAAAGTTCTTCAAGTAGATAATCTAAATGTAGAAGAAGTACTAAAAAAACTCTTTAAAAACTCTACGATTAACTACACTATAATGGACAATCAAGTTATCTTAACTAACAAACCTAATTCTAATTCCAATAAAATTAATCAAGATTATTTTCGTCAGATTAAAGGCGTTGTTAATGATGATTTAGGTCCATTAGCAGGAGTGATAGTAAAGATAAAATCAACAAATAAAGCTGTAACAACTAGTCTTGATGGTAGTTTTACAATTGATATTCCAAAACAATCAAACACTGACAAAGAGCTTTTCTTAGAAATCTCACTAATTGGTTACAAGACGCAATTAATAAAAATAACAAATCAGAACTTTTTTAATGTAACATTAGAGGTTAATGATCAACTTTTAGACGAAGTTATTGTTAATGCTGGGTACTACTCTGTAAAAGATAGAGAGCGAACAGGAAGTATAGCACGAGTAACGGCTAAAGATATCGAGTTTCAGCCAGTGGTGAATCCTCTGCAAGCTATTCAAGGAAGGGTGGCTGGTGTGGATATCACACAAAATACAGGAGTTGCTGGTGGAGGAATGAGCGTTGAAATACGAGGAAGAAACTTCTTAGACAGTTCTAATAGTGGAAGAAATAATCCTATGTATATCATCGATGGAGTTCCCTTCTTATCTAATGCTATGGGAAGAACTAATGGGAGTCTAGGAGTTCAAATGTTTGAAAATGGTATCTCTCCTTTAAACGCAATTAATCCTTCTGATATAGAGAGTATTGAAATCTTAAAAGATGCAGATGCAACCGCAATCTATGGTTCGCGTGGAGCGAATGGTGTTGTTTTAATCACAACCAAAACGGGAAAGTCAGATAAAACAAGATTTACGTTTTCATCATCTATTGGCTTTAGTAAAGTAGCCAAATTTATGGATATGATGAACACCCAGCAATACATTCAAATGCGTGAAGAGGCCTTTGCAAATAGCGGTATTACCTCCTATCCTGTAAATGCACATGATGTAAATGGAACATGGGATAGAAATCGATACACCAATTGGCAAAAAGAACTTATCGGAGATACAGCCGTTGATCAAAACATTGCTTTTGGAATTCAAGGAGGAAATCAATACACAAATTACAATATAAATCTCGCTAGAAATGAAAACACTACTGTGTTTCCAACAGATAAAGGCTATAAAAGAAGTTCTGCATTAATTAACTTCAATCACAAGAGTAAAGACAATAAATTACAGATTAATACCTCAACAACCTATTCGGAACAAAGCAATAATTTACCAATAGTAGATATAACACAACAAGCAATAAATCTAGCTCCTAATGCTCCTGCCCTTTATGATGCGCATGGAAATCTCAATTGGGAAAATGGTAGTTTTATAAATCCGTTAGCTCAATTTAAACAGACTTATGAGAATAATACCCAATCCCTTACTTTAAGTACAAATCTATCGTATAGCATTTTGCCCAATTTGTTTTTTAAAACAAACGCAGGAATGACTAAAACAGATTTTGAAGAATGGAAAATAGTACCTCATACTTTTTTCAATCCTGCCCTAAATTATACTAGTGAGAAGTCAAATACCAGTAGAGCCAACAATAATTATAAGTCCTATATCGTAGAACCTCAATTACAGTTTATCAAAGAAATAGATAAACATTCTTTTGATTTACTAATAGGTACTACTTACCAAACAACTACAACATCTGGAACCTTTATTAGAGGTGTAGGTTTTTCATCAGATGCCTTGATTAAAAATATTGGTGCAGCTCAGCAAAAAGTAATAGGAAGTACTACCAATACCCAGTATAAATATGTCGCCTTATTCACAAGGTTAAACTATATGTATGATAGTAAATATATTTTAAACCTTACCGCAAGGCGCGATGGTTCAAGTAGATTTGCCAAAGAAAATAAGTTTGGAAACTTTGGGGCAATTGGTGCAGCTTGGTTGTTTTCTCAAGAATCTTTTATGGAAAATCTCCCATGGTTGTCTTTTGGAAAACTTCGCACAAGTTACGGAGTAACTGGTAGTGATAATATTGGTGATTATGCTTATTTAGATACCTATTCAATCATTTCTAATCAATATAATAATGAAACGGGACTAAACCCTACTGCGCTTTATAATCCGAATTACAAATGGGAAAAAACAACCAAATTTGAAGTCGCATTAGAACTGAGTTTTTTAAACAGCAGAGTCAATACCTCTGTAGCCTTTTACAATAATCGTTCAACGGATCAGTTAATTGGTCTTACTCTCCCAAGTACAACAGGGTTTAATTCAATTGTGACTAACTCTCCTGCGGTTGTGGATAATAAAGGATGGGAATTTACTCTAAACACCACTAATATACAAAATAATACATGGAGCTGGACGACCAATTTTAATTTGTCATTTCCCAAAAACAAACTCGTTTCATATCCTGGATTAGAAGAGGGAACACAAAGTAGTTTTTATGTGGTTGGAGAGCCTTTAAATATTATCAAGCTCTACCAATACAATGGGTTAAATCCAGAGACGGGATTATATGAATTTACAGATTATAACAACGATGGAAAAATAGACATCAACGATAAAATGCTAGTTAAAAGTTTAAATCCACAATTCTATGGAGGATTGCAAAATACAATCTCTTACAAGAATTTTACCTTAGACTTTTTGTTTTACTTCAAAAAACAAGAAAACTACAACTTTAACAAAAGACATATAATACCGGGAGCTGCAATTATCAATCTTCCTGTTGACTTTATAAATAGATGGAGGCCTGATAATCCAAATGCAACCTATATAGGTGCTTCTTTCAATGATGCAGTTGCAGCTAGTAATGAATACCCATACACAGAGAGTGATGCAACGATCAGTGATGCCTCTTATATCCGTTTGAAAAACTTATCAATTGCTTATAGTCTAAAAATACCTAAATCCAAAATTGAATCTTTAAGACTTTATGTACAAGGGCAAAACTTGTGGACAATTACTTCCTTTAAAGGAATGGACCCTGAATTTACAATTTATGGATACCTACCTCCTCTTCGTACGTATTCATTCGGTATGCAACTAATATTCTAATTCTTACAATTATGAAAATATCAAATAACATAAAAACGCCAATAAAATCGATTGTTTTATTTTTTATTGGAATCCTTCTTTACTCCTGTGAGAGTTTAATTCAAGTTGATCTTCCTAATGATAGGATGAATCAAGAAGATGTTTACAAAGATGTAAATACCACAAAATCTGCTTTAAACGCTATTTACATTAATACTCGCAATAATCCTTTCTTTTCAAAGCACTCCTCTGGTATAAACTATAGAATGAGCCTTTACACCGATGAATTAAATTATCTTGGCAGTTCAGCAGAGTATTTTCATCAAAATAACATCCTTCCTAATGATAATATAATCACTAATTGGTGGAATACTGCTTATAAAAACATTTATGGTATTAACCTTTTTATAAATAAATTAAGTGAATCAACTTACATTGATGCATCAATCAAAAATCAGTTTCTAGGAGAAGTATATACCTTAAGAGCATTACATTACCAAAATCTAATTCAACTCTTTGGAGATCTTCCTTACACAACTTCCATCGATTATAGCTATAATACATCACTGTATAAAATTCCTATTAATGAAGTTTTACTATTAATAGAAAAAGACCTCTTATTGGCTATAGATTTACTTTCAGATACCTATAGAGATGCAAACCGATTCTATGTAAATAAATCTGTTGCTGAATTACTGCTAGCTGAAAATTATTTACTTCAACAAAGAAATGATCAGGCACAGATTTACAGTCAAAACGTTATTGACAATAGTCAATATCAAATAGAAGATGATTTGTCTCAAACATTCAAAAAAACAGCAAAAAGTACAATTTGGCAATTTAGTTTAGAACAAAACACAACAATTACTCCAGAGGCCAGTCTTTATATTTTCACTGCTTTATCAACAGCTACAACGACTCTAAGTGGTAAACTAATTGACTTATTTGAGCCAGGAGACCTAAGACGTGCGAACTGGATTAATGAAATCTCAATAGAGAATGATCTTTACTATGGAGTATTTAAGTATAAAAACAAGGCTAACAATACAGATGAAAACTCTATTTTCTATAGAATTGAACACGCGTATTTCTTCTTAGCAGAAAGTTTATTCAAACAAGAAAGAAATATTCAAGCAATTGAAGTTTTAAATAAAATAAGAAACAAGCGTGGACTAACTCCTCTTGAACCAAATCTCAGTAAAAACAAGCTTGAAGAAGCCTTACTC
This sequence comes from Myroides sp. LoEW2-1, assembly GCF_009767705.1. Lineage (NCBI taxonomy): Bacteria > Pseudomonadati > Bacteroidota > Flavobacteriia > Flavobacteriales > Flavobacteriaceae > Myroides > Myroides sp. LoEW2-1. The sequence goes on from NZ_WSPP01000241.1 coordinate 4,619, forward strand.
AATGAATCCTTCAAAGAGTTTTTTACTGAATCAAATCAACGATTCTTTACCCTTAAAAGGTTTGATAGACTAGATGAACTAAATTCCACAAAACCCAATTGGCAAGATTACCATAAACTATTGCCTATTCCTGAGAGTCAATTACTATTAAACAAAAACCTAAATCCACAAAATAGCGGATACTAAAAGCTTTGCATTATGAAATCACTTTATATTAAAATCAGTATAACACTTTTTGCGTTCATACTTCTGTGTTTAACACAAGTTGCTTGTAAATCAACCAAACTAAACACTACGGATATTACAATCCAAGGCAGAGTAACAGTTCTAGGAACTGACTCTGCTCCTTTGGGGCTGACAACAGTAAATATTAAAAACAAGTGGAGCTGGAAAGACGAGTCTTTACCTGTATATGGTGAAAACAAAAGAGTTTTTGTAAACCGACAAGGATACTACAAAATCAATATTGAAAAAGGAGATACACTTGTTATTATTCCCAATCATGTTATCTATGGTAGAGATATTAGTAAATACACTTTTGTTAACCTAGACAAAAGCCAAACCATCAATGTTGAAATAACCGAGGATCAAATTGGCTACCAAAAACGAATTGAAAATAACCCCGTTTTAGCAGCGAATATAACAAATCACATAAAAAATGTAAATCCAGAACAACTCGTATCAATTAGTGGAACCATTAAAAGCAAGAAAACAAATCAACCTCTAAAAAATGTTGATGTTGGTTCAGGATTTAACAATAATGTTCTAGGTTTAGGAACCTACCATCTTACAGATAACAAAGGGAATTTTAATTTAAGAATACCCAAAGGCAATCTTTGCAGCATTCAAGCTCTATCGCCAAATGCAATTAGATTTATTGCCCAAAATGACACTATTATCAATTTAGATTTATAATCATGCAAAAATATTTGATCAATCATTTTATCCTAATACTCTCAACTTTCTTATGCTTTAACTCCCTATTCGCTAATGAGTACAAAGGGAGAACCGCAATTGATTCTTTGGGATATTATCTTGACCCTTCACTTTTAAGTCCTGACGGTAATTGGGTTATTGTTAGTAAAACTTTTGCCTACAACAATCAACCAGAATCTATTTTCTATATTAACACCAAGACAAAACAGAAAATAGAAATTGATGATTACGCAACTTTAAATGAAAATCTTCTCTACAATGATCTAATACTTCAGAACAAGGATAACAAACTAGTTGTACTGAACTTAAAAAAAGATCAGAAAACTTTTGCACTTCCTAATATAAAACAGTTTTCCTCTAAAGCCATTAGAGATAATAATCTTTTAATTACTCTCTCTAATGAAAATACGCTACAAATTATCAAATTAGACAAACAAGGGAATCTGAATAAAATCTTGGTAAGTAAGCAAAATGTTGGTAAATATCTAATCAATAAAGATAAAACCAAACTTATCTATCAAAAACAAGATGCCGATCGTTTAACCTATGTTATAGATTTAGAATCATTTAAAACCGTAGAATTTAAAGATCAAATAGATAATTTAAAATCAATAAATTGGAATAATAATCAGGATAAAATTGCTTTTGTAAATAATGAAAACAAACTCTATATATTAGATCTTAATACGGGAAAAACAAACATCCTACAAC
>NZ_WSPP01000242.1:0-1676 GCF_009767705.1 Myroides sp. LoEW2-1
ATATTCACTTGTTTATGCTAAACATAGTCTTTCAAATGAAAGAATTTAGACTTTTAGAAAGTGATAACTACCTTATTCCCATTTTTTTATTCGCAAACAACAATAAAGATTGTACATAATCACAGTCAAAGCCTATACCGTAAACTTCATCAACACTTAACTCATCAATCGTATCTAACCATTCTCCAGTTTCTGATAGTTCTTCAATAGCGAAAACGCACTCACCATCTTTTTCCAGAAATCTACCAATACGCCAATCGTTACTATGCTTTAATCTTAAAGAAAATGCACCATACTTCTGATTGATTTGCTTCAATATTGTAAAGAAGTCTTCACTTAAATCAAAAGGCGTATAAGTGAAATCAATATACTTAGCCTTGAAAATATCTTCTTTAAACTTGAGATGATCATCTTTAAAGACTTGAGCGATCTTACTTCGATTTATTAGTTCATAACCGTCGATCATATACTCAATTACATTGCGTTTAATCAATACCCATTCCTCATTATAGTCTACTATTATACCGTAGATTATATTCTTCTTTCTACCTTTCAAATGAAGGCCAACATACTGATATAAATACTTTTCGACCATAACCGTAGTTTTAATTAAAAAAACAAGTCTCCTTAAATAACAAGAATAACCTTAAAGAGATTGAACTAAATTTAAGAAAAATAAATGAAAAACTATCATTTATTATGCATTTCTAATCAAGAATTCTGAAAAATATTCAAATATCTATAAATCAATTTGTTAACTTCATAATCTATTCACTAAAGTTCTACGATTCTTTTTCTATTGTTCTAAAAGTCAGATTAATTCGACCTTTTCTTACTTTCTTACTCGGAGGTAAACGGTGTAACCAATAATCTTGTGTTACTCCTTTCATTTCAATCAAACTCCCTGTTTCTAAAACGACATCTCTCTTTTGATTCAACTCTTTGTGTTTGAAGCTAAATATTCTTGTAGCTCCAAAACTCAAAGAGGCAATCGATCCATTCTTTTTCAGATCTATCTCTCCATCACTATGCCAAGCCATCCCTTCCTCTCCTGTGGCATAATAATTTAACAAACAAGAGTTATAAGTCTCTCCCGTTTTTGCCTCTACAATTGTTTTCAACACCAATAAACTCTCGGTCCAAGGCAAAGCATATTTAGTAACATTAGAGTACGTATAAGCAAATCTTTCATCTCCATACCAAGCTATTTTCCTCTTTGTACTTATTCTCTTCCCGTTCACTACTGCTTCATCGTGTTTCCAAGCGATTTCATCCAATAACCTGGAATAATAATAAAGACTTTCTTCGACAGTTAAAGCAAAGCCATGTAAAAGTACTTCTCCATCAAAAGGCAACAGATTGTCCCTTTCCTCATCCACAAACTGTGTAAATAAATCCATATCAACATTTTAAAGGACAATATTACAGATAAACAAATAGGGAATCAGAAAAAAAGTTGCGATAAATTAAAGCAAAAAAGGCCAAAGAATTACTTTGACCTCTTTATTGACATTAATCAAAAAGATGTTTTGTGGGGATAAAGTTTTTCAAATTGGCTAAAACTAAATCGTTCTTTTTAATTAAAATCATATTTCTTACTACTATTTTATGTCATTATTAAATAGGACGAGTATAATAACTTAAAAAGTCAATCGAAATCAACCTCTGTAGTAAGA
>NZ_WSPP01000243.1:0-1272 GCF_009767705.1 Myroides sp. LoEW2-1
CATAAATACTATCTATAAAAACAAGCTTTAATAAAGCTGTTTTAAGACATTATTACAAATAAACCATACATGTATATACATAACTGTAATTAATCGCTTTAAAAAGCTTTAAAACAAGAATCACACTCTAAAAATGTTAGAAATCTAATAAAAGATGACAAAATAGCAATGGAGCACACAAAATCAAAAGAACTACTCCTTCAATTTGAATACATAAATAAGAGATGAAAAATTCATTGTTTTTCTGGCTTTAAAATTAGACAGACAACCAATGCGAAAAGCTTTCAACCAATTCAATCTTCCACTCTTATACTTTTCTGATAACAATGAAACATAAAAACTATCGAAGTACATAGGTTTGATAGATTCTAACTGAAAACCATAATTCTCTAAAAGCTTAGTTAATGACTCTTTGGAAAAATGCCATAAATGTCGTGGAACATCATAAGCAGCCCAATACTCTTTATAATATGTAGCATCATAAGATTCATAATTAGGAACAGCAATAACTAAAACGCCTTGTTTATTCAATAAACGAACAAACTCTTGTACCTGGGCATCCAAATCTGGTATATGCTCTAATACATGCCATAGAGTTAATACATCAACACTTCCATTTTCTATAGTATCCAGATCATCACAGATTTCAACTCCTTTACTAACAGCTAAAGTCTTCGCTTTAGAATTAGGTTCAAATCCTAATACATTCCAATCTAACTTTGCTGCACAAGTTAAAAAATCACCAGTACCACATCCTATATCTAAAAGTACCCCCTTCTTATGATGATAAGAATTGATAAGACTAACTTTTTTATTTAAACTATACAGTTTAATTAGATGATATACTTTCTCAAAAAAAGTTTGCTTTCTATCCGTATGAGAAATATAATCATTACTCAAATAATAATCACCAATAACTTCATTAGAAGGAACAGGGGTAGTACGCAAAATATTTAAACGTTCATCCACAATTAAATCAAACTCCTCTCCTGATACAGTAAAATCTTTTACTGATAGAAAAACATTCTTCACTACTATCAACTATTTAAAAGTTATTAAAACAAAGATATAAAACAACTGAAATCTCCTATCCAATTTCTGAAAGAAAAACAGATTTAAATTGAAAAGAAAGTCAATTACAAAGTGAATACACCAGCAGGAAAAAACGTAAAGAAAAAACATGAAGAAAAAACATGAAGAAAAAACATGAAGAAAAAACATGAAGAAAAAACATGAAGAAAAAACATGAAGAAAAAACATGAAGAAAAAACA
>NZ_WSPP01000244.1:0-19052 GCF_009767705.1 Myroides sp. LoEW2-1
GCAAGTTGTCCATAGGTGAATTTTTGGGTAGGATCTTAAATTTACTGCTTATTGTAAGCATGGACAACTTTTTTTATTACTTAATCATAATGCACAACGGGTTTTTATATTGCCTTTCTTCGTCTAAATATCACTCTTGTCAAGCTTAATTCGAATCTTTTATTCCTCTATATTTTCACCTATTGATTAACAATGATATATTTGAGGAATCAACCAAACCATTTATGATGTTTAAAAAATTAATTACACTATTGTTGCTACTTATTACAATGGTAGCAGTAGCTCATCCAGACCAAAAGAAAATAGAGCAAGCACTCTACAATTTAAAGAATGTAACCTTTAAACAACTGGAATCTAAAGATGACTCTTATCTATTGTATGAACTTAGAGTAAGACAACAAGTAGATCACACAGATCCCTCTAAAGGATACTTTGATCAGAAAGTACACTTTTATCATAGGGATTTTGACCACCCTATGATTATGGAGACTAACGGTTATGACCTATACGTTAGAGCTAGCGAAATGGTAGGTTACTTAGAAAGTAACTATCTAAATATAGAACACAGATTCTTCGGAGAGTCTATCCCTGAAGGCAAACCATGGCAGTATCTTACTATGGAACAAGTAACAGCTGACTTACATGAGATCAACCAACTGTTTAAAGAAATCTATACAAACAATAAATGGATCAGTACAGGTATTAGCAAAGGTGGACAGACTAGCATCTACTATAAATACTTTTATCCTAATGATGTAGACGTAGCGATTCCTTATGTAGCTCCTTTTAACCAAGCATTAGAAGAGCCTCGTATCTATCCATTTTTAGCAAATGTGGGAGACAAATCATGCAGAGACAAAATCTACAATATCCAGGTAAAACTATTTGAAAATAAAACACAGATTATAGAAAAGCTTAAATGGTATGCTAAAGGAGCTAAACTGACTTTTAGCTATTTAGGTTCTTTAGAAAAAGCTTTTGAATACGCAGTATTAGAATACAGCTTCGGATTCTGGCAAAGTGGTCACTCCTGTGCTACATTCCCTAATACAAAAAACATTGATGAGTTGACAGAACACTTCCTTAGTGTGAGTAATATAGACTTCTTTAGTGATCAAACGATTAAGCGATACGAATCTCACTATTATCAGTCTGGAACGCAATTAGGCTATTATGGCTATGACATCACTCCATTCAAGAAATACGTGAGCTTTACATCTAACCCATTAGCTACCTTTATGCCTGAAGGAACTACATATAATAACTTTAACGATGCACTAATCCAAAAAGTGAAAACATGGTTAGAGAACGATGCGAATAACATTATCTATGTATATGGTGAGACAGATACATGGAGTGCTTCTATGGTAGTACCAAGTGCTAAGGTCAATTCTAAATCTTACGTACTTCCTAAGAAGGATCATGGGCAAGCACGTGTGAAGAATATGACTCCAGAGATGAGAACACAGTTCTTCACTACGTTAGAAAAAATGACAGGATTAAAACCAGTAAAATAACTTGAAGAAATAAACCTAAAAGTGCCTTTCTCTACTAAGTAGAGAAAGGCACTTTTAGGTTTTTAATATTCGCTGTTTATTCAAAAATAGAAAAATAAAAGGATGCTTGACAGAAAACTAAAACCACTTGTACTATAACACAAAGATTACAGGAAACTTTGCAAAAAACAGAGAAAACCTATCCAAAAATCCCCGTGATGAATCAATATTTAATCTTACGTGATTGATCTATCTAACAAACTAAAAACAGTCTTTACTTAAGAAAAAACAGGAATAAACACATAGCTACCTCTCTGTTGTAGTACTTTAGCAAAAAAACAACCGTTTACTTACCAGACATAGGTGCACAACTGCAATATTTCAAATATACCTCACCTAAAATGTTCAGAGCTAAGTACAATAAAATAAACCGAGGATAATGTGTTAACAAACTCCCATTAGATACCATTCCAAAAGGGTTATTTTACTATATTTGTGTCTTATAACATTTAATACTCACAATGAAAAATCCCCTAAATAAAGTAGGAATACAATTTGGAATTATTTTATCCATTTATTATATCATCTTTAATTGTGCCTTATTTTTTACAGATGTAACGTTATTTGCCAATAAGATAATCGGAATGGTTAATATTGCCTTTTTCATTATTATTGGTGTCATAACGATCTTTATGGCGAGAAGAAAAGCAGGTGGATTCGTTACCTTTAGAGAAGCTTTTACACCTTATTTTATTTCGATTGCCATTGGAATAACAGTAAAATATCTCCTATTAGTGGTATTATTCAATGTAGTTGATCCTTCAGCTAACGATACTTTGCGCCAGATTATGATGGAAATGCAAATCGAAACGCTTACAAACTTAGAAATTCCACAAGACCAAATTAACGAGCAGATAGAGGCAGCTAAAAATTTAGACCAATTTTCTCCTAAATCCACTTTATCAATGTGGGCAATACACATTGTTATAAATAGTATTTTAGGTTTCTTGCTTGCTGCTGTCTTTAGAAACAAGTCAGAATTCACGCAACCTACTACGACAGCTGAAGAAAATAAACCTCAACAATAATCGTCAAATAAATACGCTTTTCCTATGAATCTATCCATTGTCATACCACTGTTAAACGAAGCAGAATCGCTGCCTGAGTTATATGCGTGGATAACTAAAGTCATGCAGAAAAACAACTTTTCGTATGAAGTACTTTTTATCGATGATGGCAGTACAGATGACTCTTGGAAAATAATTTCTGACATATCACATGACGATTCTCATATAAAGGGAATACGATTTCAACGTAACTTTGGTAAATCACAAGCATTGCACGCTGGATTTGCACAAGCCGAAGGAGAGGTTGTTATCACAATGGATGCAGACTTACAAGACAGTCCGGATGAAATCCCTGAATTGTACAAGATGATTACACAAGAGGGATATCACTTAGTATCAGGCTGGAAGAAAAAGAGATATGATTCTGTCATTTCAAAAAACTTACCCTCCAAATTATTTAACTGGGCTGCCCGTCAAACTTCTGGAGTCAAATTAAATGATTTTAATTGTGGTTTAAAGGCATATAAAAACGAAGTTGTCAAGAATATTGAAGTTTCTGGTGAGATGCATCGCTACATCCCTGTTTTAGCTAAAAACGAAGGTTTTACTAAAATTGGAGAAAAGGTAGTAATACATCAAGCTCGAAAATATGGAACGACTAAATTTGGTATGAGTCGTTTTATAAATGGCTTTTTAGATTTGATAACTATCTGGTTTTTGTCTAAATTTGGTAAAAGGCCAATGCACTTTTTTGGTGCTAATGGCGTGATAATGTTTGGCATAGGATTTATCGCTGCTTTCATCATTGGAGCGCGTAAGCTATACAAATTATACATGGGCGAACCAGCTATTTTGGTGACACAAGATCCTTGGTTCTACATTTCTCTAACGACGATGGTTATAGGTACGCAATTGTTCTTAGCTGGATTCATTGGGGAAATGATATTAAAAAATAAATCAAACATTAGTAGATATAAAATCGCCGAAACAAGCGGTTTATAGTAAACACTAAAAATTACTTATTATGCAAGTAGAAAAAGAAATCTTAGAAAAAGCGGAGCAATGGCTAAAAGCTCCTTTTGACTCAGAAACTCAGGGTACTGTTCAAAAAATGATTGACACTGATGCTGCTCTTTTAAAAGACAGTTTTTACAAAAACTTAGAGTTTGGTACTGGTGGAATGAGAGGTATTATGGGTGTAGGTACAAACCGCATCAACAAATACACTTTAGGTAAAAACACACAGGGTCTTTCAAACTATATCAAACAATCGTTCCCTAACCAAGAATGGAAAGTTGCTATTAATTTTGACTGCCGTCACAATAGTCAAGATTTAGCAAAAGTAGTAGCTGATGTATTCACAGCGAATGGTATTAAAGTGTACTTATTCGGTGAAATGCGACCAACTCCTGAACTTTCTTTTGCTGTAAGACACTATGGATGTAATGCAGGTATTGTATTGACTGCCTCTCACAACCCTCCTGAATATAATGGATATAAAGTTTATTGGCAAGATGGAGCGCAAATTGTTCCTCCACACGATGCTGCTGTAATAAACGAAATCAATAAATTAACTTACGAGCAAATTAACTTTAAAGGCAATGACGCTCTACTTACCTATGTAGGTGAAGAATTAGATCAAGCATTTATTAAATCAACAATTGAAAATGCAAGTTTTAACACACCTCAAAGTGCAAAAGACGGTCTAAAAATTGCTTATACATCACTACACGGTACTTCAATTAAGTTAATTCCTCGCACATTAGAAACAGCGGGATATAAAAATGTTTACATCGTAAAAGAACAAGCTGAACCTAATGGAGACTTCCCTACTGTAAAATCACCAAACCCAGAAGAGCCAGAAGCATTGACAATGGCACTTAAATTAGCAGACGAAAAAGATGCTGATATCGTTATCGGTACTGACCCTGACTCTGACCGTATTGGAATAGCAGTACGCGACTTGGATGGTAAAATGATCTTGCTAAACGGAAACCAAACTAACGTTGTATTAACAGGGTTCTTATTGGAGCAATGGAAGCGAAATAAAGGATTTAAAGGCAATGAGTTCATTGGTTCTACAATCGTTTCTACTCCTATGATGTTAGATTTAGCAGAAAGCTATGGTGTAGAATGCAAAGTAGGATTAACTGGATTCAAATGGATTGCTAAATTCATCAACGAATGCGCTGATCAAAAATTCATTGGAGGAGGTGAAGAAAGCTTTGGATATATGGTAGGAGATGCTGTTCGCGATAAAGACGCAGTTGCCTCTACTTTATTAGCTTGTGAGATTGCTGCAACAGCTAAAGCTGCTGGAAGCTCTTTCTACAAAGAATTAATGAATCTGTACATCGATAACCACTTCTACAAAGAACACCTTATTGCCCTTGTAAAAAAAGGTATTTCAGGTGCTGAGGAAATCAAACAAATGATGGTGGATTTAAGAGAAAATCCTCTACACGAAATCATCGGACAACGTGTTGTTTGCGTGGAAGATTACCAAAGTAGCGAAGCTAAAAATATCATCACAGGAGAAGTAGAGAAAATCAATGTTCCTAAATCGAACGTACTTATTTACTACCTTGAAGATGGAACTAAGATTGCTGCTCGACCAAGTGGTACTGAACCTAAAATCAAATTCTACTTCAGTGTAAACGAACCGTTAGAAAGTTTAGACAAAGTAAAAGCGACAGAAAAGGTTTTAGACCAAAAAATTCAAGATATCATCAAAGAGATGAAATTGAGTTAACAAGCTTTATACAGTGTGTAAAACACATATTTCAATATAAAAGAAAGACTGGTAGCATTACCAGTCTTTTTTCTTTATTTTTGCTTTTTTACAAACAATAAATATGAACGAGTATTTCAAAAAGATAATTTACTTCGCGAAGCCATATAAGTCTTATGCGTATCTAAACATTTTCTTTAACATTCTATATGCCTTATTCAGTGCACTGTCTTTTGTGGCATTAATTCCCATGATGACAGTCTTGTTTGGAGATGAAAAGAAAATAACTGAAAAACCAGTCTATACTACACTGGGTCATGCAAAAGAATACTTAGAAGACTATATGTCTTATTTCATTACACAACATTCTTCAGAGCACGGTGCGCAGAATACGTTAATGATCATGGCAGCAGTGATTATCTCCCTATTCTTGTTGAAAAACTTATTCAACTATTGGGCAATGTACTTCATAACCTTCTTGCGAAATGGAGTATTAAAAGACATTCGAAATGCGATGTACAAAAAGTCATTGGAACTACCCCTATCTTTCTTCTCTGAGAAAAGAAAAGGTGACGTGATTTCAAGAATAACTTCTGATGTATTAGAGATTCAACACTCTTTCTTGTCTATTTTAGAGGTATTAGTAAGAGAGCCTTTGACAATTGTATTTACAATTATCGCCATGTTTGCTATCAGTACAGAATTGACAATATTCGTTTTCATCTTTGTTCCTGTTTCGGGAATTATTATCTCTAAAGTAGGGAAAACACTGAAGAAAAGTTCACAAAAAGCTTCTGAAGAACAAGGGTACTTTTTGTCTATTATAGAAGAATCATTAGCTGGATTAAAGGTCATCAAGAGTTTTAACTCTGAAAAAACATTCAATAAAAAGTTTCAAGATTCGACACAGTCTTTCTATGAGTTAAACAATACTATACTCAATCGCCAAAACCTATCATCACCGTTAAGTGAGTTTTTAGGTATTGTAACCATTGCCGTATTATTAGTTTATGGAGGGCATTTGGTTTTAGGAGAAGGAACATTGACAAGTGCTTCTTTTATTGCTTATATCGGTATGGCTTATAACATCCTTACTCCTGCCAAAGCAATGTCAAAAGCATCCTACTCCCTAAAAAGAGGAGATGCAGCCGCAGAGCGTGTATTGCAGATATTAGAAGAAAAGAACCCTATTACAAGTAAGGACAATGCCATAAGTAAAAAGAGCTTTGATCAGCAAATTACTGTCGATAACATCTCTTTTAAATATGAAGATGAGAATGTTTTACAAGATTTTAGCTTAAACATTCAAAAGGGAAAATCAGTTGCATTAGTAGGACAATCTGGAAGTGGTAAAAGTACAATTGCCAATTTGCTGACTCGCTTCTGGGACATCAATGAAGGGACTATTAAAATTGACAATACAGATATCCGCGATCTTGATATGGAGGATTTAAGAGATCTAATTGGTTTAGTAACTCAAGACAGTATTTTGTTTAACGATACCATTAAAAACAACTTAAAGTTGGGTAAACAAGATGCTACGGATCAAGAAATTATCGAAGCACTTAAAGTAGCCAATGCTTATGAGTTTGTAAGTGAACTACCAAAAGGAATAGAAACCAATATTGGAGATTCTGGAAACAAATTATCTGGAGGACAGAAACAACGCCTTTCTATTGCGCGTGCAGTCTTGAAGAACCCACCAATCATGATCTTAGATGAAGCTACTTCAGCGCTGGATACAGAAAGTGAAAAATTGGTACAAATTGCATTGGAAAATATGATGAAAAACAGAACGTCGATTGTTATAGCTCACCGATTATCTACCATTCAAAATGCAGATCATATTGTCGTAATGCAAAAGGGAAGAATTGTTGAGCAAGGTTCACATGAACAATTATTGAATAACAATGGAACTTACTCTAAATTAGTATCTTTACAAACATTAGATTAAATGTACGTACCAAACAAGAATATAAAGCTCCCTGCTGATCCAAATACAGTCATTTGGAAATACATGGACTTGTCTAAGTTTTTAGATCTCTTGTTGTCTAATAAGATGTTTATGTCGCGCTCTGATAAATTTGAAGATCAGTATGAAGGGACTTTTAGTGAACCTACATTTGAAGAAATCAAGCGCATTAGTCATGACAACCCTGCTTTCTTAGATCAATATAAGCAACGCAGAAAAAACATTGTGATTAGCAGTTGGCATATTAACGAATACGAATCCTTTGCTATGTGGCAAATCTTCACTAAAAACAGTGAGGGATTAGCTATTCAATCCACTATCGGCAGGCTGCAGAAAGCATTAGCCGTAGAAAATAGAGCTGATCAGTTTATTGGAGAAGTACATTATATCGATTATAAAAAAGAGTACATTCCTTTTGAAGACGATTTCTTTCCCTTTTTGTTTAAGCGAAAAAGCTTTCAATATGAAAAAGAAGTGAGAGTGTTGACTGATGTTTCTCATTTGGATAAATGCGTGAATGAAGGAATTAAGATTAATGTGGATATTAATCACTTAATAGAAAAAATATATATACATCCTAAATCAGAAAACTGGTACAAAAAACTTGTATTAGAATTAATGGAGAAACTCCACTTTCAATTTGATGTAGAAAAATCTGATTTAGAGAGTGATATTTTAATATAAAAACTATGGAAACAGCAAATACTAACCAAGTCATCACTTCTATTTTAGACAATGACTTTTATAAGTTTACGATGCAGTACGCTGCTATTAAACAATTCCCTTTTGCAAAGGCTTCTTATATTTTCATTAACCGAGGAGAACACAAATACCCACCAGGATTCGGAGATGCACTAAAAGCAGCAGTAGATGAAATGGCTAAATTAAAGCTTACTAAAGCTGAAAAAGCCTTTCTACAAGCTACTTGTCCGTACCTTGACCCTACCTATTTAGACTTTTTGCAAGGTTATCACTACGATCCTTCTGAAATAGAGATTAAACAAGAAGGAGAAGATTTACAAGTAAGTATCAAAGGTTATTGGTATAGAACTATTCTATGGGAAGTACCTTTAATGTCACTTATCTGTGAAATATACTACCGAATGACTAATAACGAGCGTCACTCTGCTGCACAGATTGTAGAGACAACACGCACGAAAATAGAAAATTATAAAAAACTGGGAATAACGATTGCCGAGTTTGGTACACGCAGAAGACACTCCTATACTGTACATCAAATTGTAGTAGAGACCTTACAAAAATATGGTTCGGGCTCGTTTATAGGAACATCTAACGTTCATTTAGCTATGAAATATGGGACCAAACCAATTGGCACACATGCTCATGAATGGTTTATGTTCCACGCTGCTAAATACGGCTTCAAAATGGCTAACTCGATGGGATTAGAACATTGGGTTGATACTTACAGAGGAGATCTTGGCATAGCATTAACAGATACCTATACAAGCAAAGTTTTCTTCGAACAATTTGACAGAAAATTTGCAAAGTTATTTGATGGTGTTAGACACGATAGCGGTGATCCATTAGAATTTGCAGATCTTGTCATCGCTCATTATAAAAGTCTTAATATCGACCCCCTATCTAAAACAATCATTTTCTCTGATGGATTAAATCCAGAAAAAGTGGAACGCATTGCAAAACACTGCAAAGGAAAAATTGGCATGTCGTTTGGCATCGGGACAGATTTTACTAATGATGTGGGGTTAAAGGCAATGAATATTGTTATCAAAATGACCCAAGCACTTCCTGAAGGAGGACATTGGACTGATGTTGTCAAATTATCAGATGAACCAAAAAAACACACAGGAACGCCAGAAATGATTGAATTAGCACAGCGATTATTAGATATTCCTATACAAAACTAATATTTACAAAAATTTAAAAAATAAATATAAGTTAACTATCACACTTTTATTTATAAAAGACTATTTTTGCAACAAATTTAAATAGAATATAATGGCAACGAACAGAACTTTTACAATGATCAAACCTGATGCTGTAGAGGCAGGTCACATCGGAGGAATCATCAACATGATTACTGAAGCAGGATTTAAAATCGTATCTATGAAGTTAACTCAATTAACTGTTAGAGACGCTCAAAAATTCTACGAAGTACACAGCGAAAGACCTTTCTACGGAGAATTGGTTGAATTTATGTCAAGAGGTCCAATCGTAGCAGCTATCTTAGAAAAAGACAACGCTGTAGAAGATTTTAGAAAATTAATCGGAGCTACTAACCCAGCTGAAGCTGCAGAAGGAACAATCCGTAAAAAATATGCTAAATCAATTGGAGAAAATGCTGTACACGGATCAGATAGCGACGAGAACGCTGCTATCGAGTCTGCTTTCCACTTCTCAGGAAGAGAGCAATTCTAAGCATTAGTATCTACTGATACAATTAAAAAAGGGGCTAATCTAAGATTAGCCCCTTTTCTTTATATCTCTTAATGTTATTTGAATAAACTCAAGTCGAGTTGATTTACTAAGTCTAAAATCATGTGATATCCTGCAACAGAGTTTCCTTGTGGATCCAAACTCGGACTAAATGTCCCAATGCCAATTCTACCAGGTACACTGACAACAATTCCCCCACCTACTCCTGATTTACTTGGAAGACCTACAGTTCTGGCATATTCTCCACTCGATTCATACATTCCTGCAATCAACATCTGAGATTGAATTAACTTAGACATCTCTGAGCTCTTATACTTAGTATCTCCGTCAAATCTCACACATTGGTTCGCAAAGAAATAACCTATCTTCGCTAAATGTTCAGAAGTAACTTCGATAGAACACTGCTTAAAATAGTTATCTAATTTATCTTCTTCTCCTTCTACTAACCCATTATTCTTTAAAAGATAAAAGATACCTCTATTGCGATGCCCTGTTTCCTTCTCTGACATATACACAGTTTCACTAAAAGTAACTGTATCGTCTTTGGTTATATAGCGCACCACGTCAAGAATTTTCTGCAAGGGAATATCTCCTTCACCATCGATTAAAGCTGTAGTCAATATTGCACCTGCATTCATCATAGGGTTTAATGGTTTTCCCTGTGTTTCAAGATTAGCGTAATGATTAAACGGCTTATCAGTACCATAATAGCCCATGCGATCGAATATCTCTTTTTCTCCCATTTCTTCTACAGCCACCATGAGAGAGATTATCTTTGATATACTCTGAATCGTAAACTTCTTCTGAGTATCTCCAACGCTAATTACCTCACCATTGGGTTTTACAACAGAAAAAGCAATCGCTCTTGCATCCATTTTCCCTAACTCAGGAATATAGTCAGCCACAATTCCTTTTGTACAATAGGTCCTATTTTTTTCTAATATATCTGAGAGCATCTTCTCAGTTATCAAATTTGTAGCATCCCCTTTTTGAATAATTCGCTTTGCATAAGCAGTATTACCAAACGATACCAAACACGCAATAATTAAGCTTAATACTGCATTACAAAAACCGTTTCTTTTCATTTACCTAAACCAATTTTATTTAATATTCTCTTTCCTTTTTACTTTACCTGATCCTGTTTCTACAAACGCATTGACAAACTGAACTTCTTTCGGTTTCTCAAATCGATGTAAATCACAAAACACGTCCTCTGGCAAAGTATAAGGCTCACTTTCAATTACTAAGACTAACTTATTACCTAAATAATCATCTTCCTTAGCTGCTACAAAGAAACGATAAGGAATCCTCTTTGACAACTTCTCTTCGATTTGTTCTGGGAATAATTTAACACCACCGCTATTTATCACATTGTCAAACCTACCACACCAAACAAACTGCCTATCACCTATTATTTCTACAATGTCATTTGTTACGACAAGATTTTCTGACACAGCAGGGGCCTTAATGACCAAACACTTGCGCTCATCTACCGTAATCTGTGCATGAGGTAATGCTGTAAAGCAATCCTCTTCGATGAGTTTTGCTGCTATATGGGTAACTGTTTCTGTCATCCCATAAGTTTCATAAACTTTCGTTTCAACACCTTTAAGCTTGTCTTTTAATGTTTGACTAACCTTCGCTCCACCAATAATAATCGTTTTAACCTTAGACAATTCTTTTAAAGAATGCTCTACTTGCATAGGAACCATTGCAACAAAATCATAGGTCTTTACATTACCTAATAAAGGACTTGATGTAGGTTTTACAAAATCTAACTCCCATCCTAAAATCAAAGACCGAATTAACATTAACTTTCCTCCTACGTATTTAGTTGACATGCACAATAGTGCCTTCGAACCTTCACCTATGCCAAAGAAAGTACCTGTTGCTTTAGCCGAATTAATCATTGACTCCTTTCGAATTTGGATGACTTTAGGAGGTCCGGTCGTACCCGAAGTAGTTAATTCAACATATTCTTTTTCATCAAACCAAGAAACGATTAAAGTTCCTAAATCGATTAGGTGTTCTTCATCAGAAAGCAATAATTCACCTCCATAGGAGCGCAATTCCTCAATAAAGTTGAATTTATGCCCATTTAACCTAAAGTGCGGATGTATATAATTTCTCATTTAATCTTTTATTTTATACGTCCAAAAAGACGTCCTGTCCAATTATTCCATTTGTATTTCTTCCCCAAATAAAACAATACCAAAGGTAAGACAATACCAATCTGAATAAAAGTCTCCAAATAAGATATAGTGGGCTGTTCGCTTACATCTAAAAAGATGGAATTTGTTTGAAATGCAGTCCAATTTGAAGTTAATAGCAAAGCTCCTATAATATTATTTGCTGCGTGAAATCCAAGAGCCAATTCAATTCCATCATCCATCAAAGTCATAATACCGAAGAAGAAGCCCATACCTATATAAAATATCATAATACCGTATCCCAATTGTTCTACTTCAGGATTTGCCAGGTGCATTAACCCAAATATAATGGAAGTAGTACATAATGCAACTGCTCTACTCTTAGTCGCTAAACCTATACCTTGCATTAGGTAACCTCTCATTAAGAATTCTTCAAAGCTTGTCTGTAAAGGAATTAACAAAAGTGCAATAAATAAAAAAGGAAAGAATGCACTCGCATTAAATGTTAATTCATAATCCTTTGGGGAGCTAATAATAGCAATCCCGATAAAAACTAATGTTATCACAGACCAAATACAGAATCCATGTAAAACGCGTTTCCAATCCACTTGTGAGCGTGCTGTAGTTAAGGACAAAATAGATTGTTGATGAAAAATTCGCACCCAACCCAATAAAAATACAAGCAATACAGCCATTGGTAAAATATTAATCAAGAAATTAATATTTTTACCATATTTTTCGATACTCATTTTTATTGCATCGTTAGTAGAAACCTCCGAATACTTAATTAAAAGAGCATTTAGGAACATAATACCGAAAAAAAACAAAGAAAACGGTAAATAGTGCCATGAATTTTTATTATCTTTTTTTCGCAATAATTGTTCAATATATTTCATATTTCAAAAATTGTACTATATTTGATATAAAATTATCTATTTATGATTACAATTTATCACAATCCACGTTGTAGCAAATCTCGAGAGAGTATCGCTTTTATGGAGCAACAAGGTGTAGCTTACAAAATTATAAAATATTTAGATGCTGACCTTACTCCTACAGATGTAAAAACTATTCTGACGAAGTTAAACTATTCTCCAATCGAGCTTGTGCGAACTAAAGACAGTTTATGGCAAGAAACATTTGGTGACGCAACTTTAAGCGACGAAGAAGTAATCGAAGCTATGGTTAATTATCCAAAATTAATTGAAAGACCTATTGTAGTAAATGGCCCTCGAGCTGTTATTGCAAGACCTACAGAAAAGATTCACGAAATCCTGTAGTAGAATATTAACATTATATTAACGACCTACCAATTAAACTTTAGTAAGCATTTATAGTCTAAGAATATGTAAAAACTAACGACTATAATGAAAAAACTAAAGACATCAAAAGCCTTGCTAATGCTGTTTGTCCTTCTGACAAGTCTAACAACATTAGCACAGGCTTCTAAAAAATCTTCAATCACGGGAACAGTAATTGAAGCAAGTACCAATCAACCTTTAGAATTTGCAAGCGTTTTCGCTCAAAATGAGCAAAATGAAACCGTTGTATCGGGAGGAATGACTGATGCAAAGGGTAAGTTTTCCTTTGATGTGCCAAACGGTAACTATTATGTAAAAATTGAGTTTCTCGGTTTCAAAACGATTGAGTTACATCAGGTAGCTATTAACGGCAATACCGATATAGGTGTACAAAAAGTACACGACGATGCGCAAGTATTGGAAGGCGTTGTCATTATAGCAGAGAAATCTACCGTTGACATTAAACTCGATAAGAAAGTTTATAATGTTGGTGCTGACATGGTTCTTAAAGGCGGTACAGCTGGTGATGTATTAGATAACGTACCTTCAATCTCGGTTGATAGTGAAGGAGCAGTTAGTCTTAGAGGAAACGAAAATGTAAAAGTTTTAATCGATGGTAAGCCAACTGGTTTAGCAAGTAATATACAAGAAGCAATGCGTATCTTGTCTGCTGAATCTATTGAAAAAGTAGAAGTAATTACTAACCCTTCTGCTCGATATGAAGCTGAGGGAGGAGCAGGTATAATTAATATCGTACTGAAAAAAGGTAAAGCAGAAGGTATTAACGGAAATATCACTGGTACTTTAGGGGATCCAAGAAATTATGAGTTAAATGGAAACTTCAACCTTAGAAGTGAGAAGTTTAACTTTTATACTACATTAGGTTATCGCGATACGAAAACTAAAGGATATGGCGTAAACGATAACGAATACTTTGACCAACACGGTAACACCACACAATTCATTGATGAGTACAAGGACAATAATAGAAACAGACAAGGCTACAATGCAATGTTTGGACTTGACTATTATATCACACCATCATTTACTTGGTCAAATAGCGTTAATGTAAATAGAACCAATATTACAGCTCCAAACACGGTTGACTATAAATACTACAATCCCGATCGTGAACTAATGTACACAAGAGATCGAAATGAGTATAAAACTGGAAGTCGAAATAGTGTTGAGTATACTACTGGGTTTGAAAAGAAATTCGCAAATCCCGATCATAAATTAGTTATTGAAGGAACTATCTCACAAGACAAGTCAACTGATGACTCTAATATTGCAGACATTAATGATTTTGCAAACATTAGAACTTTTGAAAAAAACAATAGTAAAGATGATTACTTACAAGGTTTAGTGAAATTAGATTATACCTTACCTATTGGAGAAACAGGTAACTTTGAGGCTGGATATTATGGAAGCTTCAAAAAGACAACAAATGATTATGACTTCTACAACCAAGTAAATAATCAATGGATCAACAATAACAATATCTCAAATACACTGGAGTACAAAGAGCAAGTTAATGCTGTTTATGCTCAATATGGAGATCAGATAACTGACAAATTAAACTTCATGGTAGGTTTGCGTTGGGAAGATAGCAATATTGATGTCAATCAACTTAGAAACAACGATTACAACAATAAAAAATACGATGACTTCTTTCCGAGTGCTTTTTTAAACTATGAACTTACCGAGTCAAGTAATGTATCTCTTAGTTATAGTAAGCGTATCATGAGACCAAGAGGTTTTTTCTTAAATCCTTTCTCAAACTATACGAGTAATATTAACTTCTTTCAAGGTAATCCTAACTTAGATCCTGCAAAAACAAATGCATTTGATTTGGGGTATACACAAAGATGGACAGGTTTTACATTAAGTGCTTCTGCTTATTTAAACAAAACGGATGATACCTTTCAATTCGTAAAAAGAATTGCAGGAACCACTGATAATGGGACACCTATTACAGTTAGTTCACCAATAAACTTAGCAACAGAATACAGATATGGTTTTGACTTTACTTTAAACTATATTCCTTACAAATGGTGGAGACTAAATGGTAACTTCAACTTTTACCGTACAGAAACGAAAGGAGATTATACTTTCACTGACTTAAATGGAAACAAAGAGTCTCAGAATTTTGACAAGAATACATACGCTTGGTTTACGCGCATTAGTTCAAAAATCACATTGCCTTATAAGATAGATTGGACAATGAACGGAATGTATAGAGCGCCATATGATACAGCACAAGGAAGAGTAAAGAGCAATCTATCTGCTAACTTAGCTTTGAGTAAAGATATCATCAAGGATAAAGCTACTATTACATTTAATATCAATGATATTTTTGATTCCAGAAAAAGAGAAATGGATACAAACTTACCTCAGACTTTCTCACATAGTGAAATGCAATGGAGAGGAAGACAAATAAATCTTTCTTTCACTTATCGTTTTAATCAAAAGAAAAACGATAGACAAAAACAAAGAGGAAATGGGGAAGGAAATATGGAGAATGGCGAAATGGAAATGATGTAAGCGTTTTATTTAGAATAAATTTAATGTTTCAAAACACATTGTGTGATTAATCTAAAAAAATTAAATTGCAGTCGCTAAATTAATAATAGACCCTAACCAATACGGTTATATTAATTGCTGAGGAAATGACCCTATCTTTTTCTCCAGACTTTAGAAAACTAACTAACTTTAACTATAATCAATCCAGAAGCCAAAGTTTACCTTTGGCTTCTTTTTTTTAATTGAAAGCTTTGATACTCTTAAATACGCAATGCAGTAAAGTACAATTATTACAATCGTTCAAACAGACTATAAAAGAAATACAACAACTAACACAATCAAGACAGGGCAAAACAAAAAAGAGCTACAATTCTATTGTAGCTCTTTTATCTTTTTAATTCATCAAAGTCTTACATTTGACTTTCTTCCAATTGCTGTCTTTTAGCTTTTTTTTCTTTTAAGAACTCACGAGTTCCTCCAAATGCCCAGTAAGAAGCAAATCCTACTAAGAAGATTAAAAGCCAGAAAGCCATCGTAATCACAGTCATACCGATGATGAAAGCTAAATACTGTTGAAATTCAAACATTGTTCCGGAATTTTTTGTATATACAGCCCCAAATATACGTACTTTATAGATTTAAACCTACAATGATTTATATTTTGAATATTACTTTAGAATGATACTAAATAATTTAATACCTTTATGAGAAATCAAACTAAAGTAGTATAACAAATGAAATATCGTATAGAAAAAGACACAATTGGTGAAGTAAAAGTACCTGCTGATAAATACTGGGGTGCTCAAACAGAACGTTCTCGAAACAACTTTAAAATAGGACCTGAAGCTTCAATGCCTCATGAGATTATAGAGGCATTTGCCTACTTAAAAAAGGCAGCAGCGTTTGCAAACCATGACTTAGGTGTGTTACCACAAGACAAAAAAGAAGGAATAGCAACAGTATGCGATGAGATTCTAAGAGGAGAACTGAATGATCAGTTTCCTTTAGTTATTTGGCAAACTGGTTCTGGAACACAATCTAATATGAATGTAAATGAAGTAATAGCCAATCGCGCACATGTACTTGCTGGAAATCAATTAGGTGAAGGAGAACAGAATATCAAGGCAAATGACGATGTAAATAAGTCCCAATCATCGAACGACACTTACCCAACGGCCATGCATATTGCAGCTTATAAAGCAGTAATAGAGCACACAATACCTGGAGTCACACAACTGCGCAATACACTTGACAAAAAAGCAAAAGAATATATGTCTGTTGTAAAAATAGGTCGTACCCATTTAATGGATGCTACTCCTCTAACGCTTGGACAAGAAATTTCAGGCTATGTAGCACAATTAGATTACGGCTTAAAGGCATTACAAAACACTTTATCGCATTTATCTGAATTAGCATTAGGAGGAACAGCTGTAGGAACAGGCTTAAATACCCCAAAAGGATATGATACAAAAGTGGCAGCTTACATAGCTCAATTCACAAACTTACCTTTTAAAACTGCACCTAATAAATTTGAAGCTTTAGCTTCCCACGATGCGATTGTAGAAACACATGGTGCATTGAAACAATTAGCTGTTGCACTGTACAAAATTGCCAATGACATCCGTATGCTTGCTTCGGGACCTCGTTCAGGTATTGGAGAGATAATCATACCTGCAAATGAACCAGGCTCATCTATTATGCCAGGAAAAGTTAACCCTACACAATGTGAAGCTCTCACAATGGTAGCTGCACAAGTTATTGGAAATGATGTAACGATTAGCTTCAGTGGTACACAAGGGCAATATGAGTTAAATGTATTTAAACCTGTTATGGCTGCAAACTTCTTGCAATCCGCTAAACTAATTGGAGATGCATGTGTATCATTTGACATTCACTGTGCACAGGGAATAGAACCTAACCACAAAAGAATTACTGAGTTATTGGATAACTCTTTAATGTTAGTGACAGCACTTAACACACATATTGGTTATTACAAAGCCGCTGAAATTGCTCAAACAGCACATCAAAATGGTACTACTTTAAAAGAAGAAGCTATTCGCTTGGGATATGTTTCTCCAGAAGACTTTGACAAATGGGTAGATCCTGCTAAAATGGTTGGAGAGTTATAAAAATATTTTGAAAAAGGGAATTTTTATTTCAAAAAGTCCTGTTTGCATTAGCAAGCAGGACTTTTATTTATGTGTTTCAATCATTCAGAAATTAAAATAGCTTCTGTAATTATCCAAATCTTTATCACCTCTCCCAGATAAATTAATGACAACTATATCGGTTTCTTTAAATTGCTTCTTATCCAAAACAGCAAGTGCATGCGAACTCTCAATAGCAGGTATAATACCCTCATCCTTACACAAATTCAAACCTGCTTGCATAGCTTCATTGTCCATTACTGCAAAAAACTCTGCTCTACCCAATTCTTTCATATGTGAATACAAAGGTCCAAAACCAGGATAATCTAAACCAGCTGAGATAGAATATGCTTCTAAAGGCTCTCCATTCTCATCTTGCATAAATAGCGTTTTACTACCGTGTAATACTCCGTCTTTTCCTACAAAAGAAGTAGCTGCTGTTTCTAACTCCTCAATACTTCTTCCCCCTCCCTCAGCTACAACCAAATTCACCGTTTCATCTTCTAAGAAATGATAAAAAGCTCCTACTGCATTACTTCCACCCCCGACACAAGCAACAACATAATCAGGTGTTTCTCTACCTTCTTTCTCAAATAACTGCTTTCTTATCTCCTCAGAAACAACTGATTGAAAGCGACTTACCATATCAGGATAAGGATGTGGACCTACAGCTGACCCTATCAAGTAAAAAGTGTCATCTGGGTTCTCTATCCAGTAAAGCAACGCTTCATCTACAGCCTCTTTCAAAGTTTTTGCGCCTGACATTGCAGGACGTACCTCTGCTCCCAACATTTTCATTCTTGCAACATTAGGTGCTTGTCTTTCAATATCTAAAGCTCCCATGAAAACAATACACTCCATCCCCATTAATGCACAAACTGTCGCTGTAGCAACTCCATGCTGACCTGCCCCTGTTTCTGCAACAATTTTATGTTTACCCAAGCGCTTTGCCAATAAAATTTGCCCAATCGTATTATTGATTTTATGTGCTCCTGTATGACATAAATCCTCGCGTTTTAAATATACTTTGGTATTGTACTTCTTAGAAAGATTCTCTGCAAAATACAATGGAGTGGGTCTACCTACATAATCTTTAAGTAACTGCTGCATTTCTGCCTGAAAATCAGCTTGATTAATGATGTCAATATACTCTTTCTGCAATTGACCAATAATAGGTTGTAAAGCTTCAGGAATGAAAGCTCCACCATAATTTCCATAAAAACCGTTTTGATCTACTTGATATTTCATAT
>NZ_WSPP01000245.1:0-1346 GCF_009767705.1 Myroides sp. LoEW2-1
CAATAGCGTCCTAAATAAATTTAGTACATAGAATATCCTCCCACTTTAGTAGGATACGAGTATATATATGATGATTTTTAAAACAGAACCCCCTGTTGTAATTTAGGAGGTGGTTTTTCTACTTCATTTAGCGGATTATCGAGCCATAATTTCAGCTGAATCTTCACAAAGAGATTTAATCTTATAAAAGCGACTAAATTGGATAAATGCCACTTGAATTTAGACTGTGCTCGCAATGCTTTTAGTATTAAAATGGTAATTAACGCCGTCCAAATTTGTATCATCACAGCGTTTTCAGATGTTCCTATAAAAGATTTGATATGCAGTAACTGCTTTAAATCTCTAAAGAATATTTCTACCATCCATCTACTTTTATACAATTCACTTATAGTATTTGCAGTCCAATTAAATTGATTGGTAATGAGTTCAATGACCTGATTATTTTGCTCATCCCACACTGCTACACGCCTTAATTTTTTCGGATATATCTGCTTTGACCTTGTATTAGTTAAGCTAATTAACTCATCTTTTAAGATGTTTTGATGTCTGTTCTCTGGAAGCTCTAATTCCTTAATAGTTTCAAATTTCAAATTGTCTTTATGTCTAATCACAAAGAATACTTGTTTGCTGTCCCAAACATTTAAAAGGCTAAAATCATTGTAGAATCGATCAGCAACTATAACACTGCCTTTGAGTAATGGGATATCATAAGCTCCTTTATTATCAGCCGTTTTACCATTTGTAATATTAATATAGGCTGGTAAATTCCCATCAAAATCAAGGAGTGTATGCATTTTAACAGCACCTTTATTGGTCTTGTATTTTGCCCAATCAAAGATGCTCAAACACAGAGATATGGTTGTGGAGTCTAATAACAGGATTTTTGACTTGATTCGGAACTTCACCTGCTTAAACTTGGGATGCTGTCCTAAACTTTCGAGCAAAGTAAAATAGTACTCTTTAAAGAGCTCATGGGATCTTTTTTTATTCTGATAACTGATTGATGATTTAGATGGGGCTATAGTTAAACCTAAATGATTTAAGTTTCCAGTAGCAGAGCGAAGGCCATTACTAATATCACGAACAGATTTACTACGGGCAAAATGGCAAAATAGCATAGATACTAAATGACTCCAACTATCAAAACCCTTGTTGTGTTTATCTGTTTGCCTTTCCTTTACTATTTTCTTAAACTTTGAACGATCTAGTTTTTGGATTATTTGAGAAAATAAAGTTACATTTGTCATAGAGAGAGTGTTTTTTGGTGTGCAACTCAAAGATAATTTGAGATCCTTAATTTACTCTCTTTTTTTGTACCTTTTTTTTAAACGTTTAGGACGTTATTG
>NZ_WSPP01000246.1:0-9010 GCF_009767705.1 Myroides sp. LoEW2-1
GAATAAAACACAAAATATAATTAGAAGCTTTTAGAATAATTCATAAAAAAAACAAAAGGTTAGTATTAAAAATACTAACCTTTTGTTTTAAATTGAAAATATATAAAAAATTAAAATACTATTTCTTCAAGTACTTCTTATACTTTATAAAAGATAAAACACTTATGATAAATACAAAAGCAAGTGACCACCATATGATTGTTGGTGTGATTACTTTCTCTCCTGAAGCATATGAATGTAACCCACTTAAATAGAAATTCACTCCAAAGTAAGTCATCATAATAGAATAGTATGCTACTACGCTAAATACATTATATATCCATGTACCACGCATAGCTGGAACTAATCTGGCATGAATAACAAAAGCATAAATCATAATACTAATAAGTGCCCAAGTTTCTTTTGGATCCCATCCCCAATAGCGTCCCCAACTTTCGTTTGCCCATTGTCCTCCAAGGAAGTTCCCAATAGTTAAAAGAACTAATCCAACAGTTAACGCCATTTCGTTAATGTAAGTAAGTTCTTTAATATTCATGTCCATCTTCTTCTTATTCTTTTCATTTGTCAAGATCATAAGAACTAAGGTTACCACTCCAAGCATCATTCCTAATGTGAATGGACCATAACTTGCTACAATTACAGCTACGTGAATAATTAACCAATATGAGTTAAGAACTGGTTGTAAATTAGAAATAGCAGGATCCATATAATTTAAGTGTGCTCCCCAAAGTACCATACCTGTAACGAATGCAGTAGATGCAACAGTTAATTCTGACTTTCGACCAAAGTATATACCGAACAAGGCAGTAGCCCATGCCACATAAATTACAGATTCATAAGCATCACTCCATGGAGCATGGCCTGAAACGTACCAGCGAATTCCTAAACCAATAGTGTGTATAGCAAACAATAAAATCGTAAGCCATCCTCCTATTTTTACAACCCAAGTACTAACTTTAGACTCTTTAATAATTCCAGCTACAATAAAGATAAACATCAATATAGCACTTAACATATAGTAACTATAAAGTGTTTTGAAAATATCATACTTATTGTACAAAATTTCAAATTCAATCTTTTTCTCACTTGGAATTACAGATTTTCCATACTGAGACTGATATGTTTTTAAATGTGCAAGATACTCATCTGCTTTAGTATAATCACCAGTTTCTTTTGCTCCAAATAATGCTGGAACATACATACGTGGTAAAATACTTTTTGTAAAAACAGAATCCATTCCTGTTATATCAGATTCATTTAATTCCAATGGAGATACCCATTTGTCATTATCGTGCCCAGGGATAGGGAATACAGTTAAAATACCACTGGTAAATGCAGCATTTAACAAGGCTAATTTCCCATCTAAATCTAAAAAGTCTGTTTGGAACTTATTCTTTATAGTAGAGTGATTGGCATCATCTACTTCCTTAGCTAAAATATAATTACCTTCAGCATCAAAAAAGTCAATTAAACTTGCATATTTTGTTCCCTTCTCTAAACCAAGTAATTCCGTAATTTTATCATTACCTCTTGGAAGAGCAATAATGTCAGCATAATACCAAAAGTTTGGAGCTCCTTGCATTTGTTGAGCTACCGTAAACTGCGTCATCGATAAAAACACCTGATCAGGAGTCAAGCCTTTGTAAGTTTCCTTTTTATAAACTTTACGCACCAATTCTGAAGCAAAAGTATTGATAGGCTTCATACGACCACCATAGTCTTGAATAACCAAAGTACCAAACTTAGCAGCGTGCTCTTTACTTACAGCCGTCGCTTGAACAAGCGAATCTATTAAAGCTGCATCTGGTTTTTGAGAAGGATTGCTACTGTGATTGTGCTGTGCAAATCCAACGGTAGAAAACAACAAGACTAAAATAGTCATCATTGTCGCTTTCTTTTCTCTTATTTTGTCTAATTTTTTTCTCAAATCGTAAAAACGTGTATTCTTATCAAATAAGATAGCCAATAAACCTACATACAATAAAAAATATCCAATATAGGTTATCCAAGTTCCCCAGAAGTCATGGTTAACTGATAAAATAGTTCCCTTTTCATCGCGGTCAAACTCTGCTTGGAAAAATCTATAGCCTTTATAATCTAAGATATTGTTCATGTAAATTCTCGCATCAAAACTTTCTTGACCATCAATTACGGTCACTTGACTTTCAAAAGAAGAATAACTTGTTTCTGTTCCTGGGTATTTCTCTGCAATAAACTTATTTAATTTTACTTGGAAAGGGGTTGTATAACCTTTACTTCCGTACATAAGTGTAAACTCTAAATCTCCTAATTTAATCGATTGAGGTTCTCCAATTCTACCACCTTTCCCCATAAGAGTAACATCTTGCTCTAAACCTTGCGATTTGACAGTCACTGTTAAAGCATCTGTGCTCATTCTACTTTTAAAATCACCATCTGATGCCAATACAATCTTTCCTTTAATCGGCATTTCTGGCAAGACAAACTGAGTCCCAGCCATATTATAAAGCGATCTCAGATTTAACGGTTGTTTCTCATTAGGAGTAACATCACCCGTAGCCTGAGTAGCCATTACCATATAAGTACCTGAAAAAGGAGTATCTATAAAAAACTCTCCATCTTCTTCAATAATATTAATTGCTCCTTCTGTCGCTTTATTGTAAGCAAATAATACATTGTGGATACTCGCTACTTCACCTTCTTTCAAAAAGTGTTCGTGTCTATCTCCATCACCTGACTCAACAAGTTTCAATAGCTTAATTCCATCTGGATCTTCCTGAATGGTTTCTGTAGCTCCCATGATGAAGTCTTTATAAACTACTTCAAAAGGAATTCCATTAAACTCTTCCTTAAGCTTAAAATTGTTATTGGTTACTTGAGAAAACAATAAAGGCTCTTCGAATGTTCTTCTTCGAACCTCTCCTTGATAGTCTCCGTCAGTCATCACTGTTAAGAAGGTTTTATCTGATAAAATCAAATCAGCTGTTTCTCCTTCTCTAATAGGCATCATCCCTTCAAAACTGATATAACGAGTAATGAAAGCTCCTATCATTATCAGTATAAAAGAGGCATGTATGATAAATGTTGCCCATTTTTCTTTAGTAAGTAAACGGTATCTTTTAATATTTCCAATAAAGTTTACTAAGAAGAAAAACATAATTAATTCAAACCACTTGGTGTTATAAATAATTATGCGCGCTGTTGTAGTGTTATAACGGTCTTCAATAAAGGTTCCAGCTGCTAATGCAATTGCGTAAACAATAAAAAGTACAGCCATTAACCGTGTCGAAGAAAAAAAAGAAATTATTTTTTTGTCCATGAGTTGTTAATACGTTGTTTTACAATTCAACAAAAATAACCAAAAAGCCCACTAATTCAGTATATTTAACTTATTATTTAGTAATGATTTTCCCACAGTATATTCCCAAAAAAATATACATTTGCACTACACTACCCAATTGATTCAGCTTACAATAATTATTTGTCTGATTTGGTCAATTATTAAAGATTAAAATATATAAATTATGCCAAAAATTTCTCAAAAAGGGATTAATATGCCTGAGTCACCAATTAGAAAATTGGTACCATATGCTGAAAAAGCTAAAAGCAAAGGTCATCATGTTTATCACTTAAATATTGGTCAACCAGATATTAAAACTCCTCAAGGAGCTTTACAAGCGGTTAAAGATGCCAACTTTGAGGTATTAGAGTATAGCCACTCAGCCGGTTTTGAAAGCTATAGAAAGAAACTTGCTACCTACTATCAAGGACATCATTTAAACGTTGACTTCTCAGATATCATCATTACTACTGGAGGTTCTGAAGCCTTAATGTTTGCCTTGGGAAGTACTTTAGACCCAGATGATGAAATTATTATTCCAGAACCTTTTTACGCTAATTACAATGGGTTTTCTATCTCAAATGGAGTAAAAATTGTACCTGTAATGTCATCTATAGATAATGGGTTTGCATTGCCTTCTATCAGTGAATTTGAGAAATTAATCACTCCTAAAACGAAAGCTATTCTAATCTGTAACCCTGGTAATCCTACTGGTTATTTGTATTCTGAACAAGAAATGCAACAACTGACGGACCTTGTTGTTAAACACGATTTATTCCTTATCGCAGATGAAGTATATCGCGAATTTGCATATGATGGCTTTAAACATATCTCTGTAATGAGTATCCCTGCCTTAGCTAATCACGCTATTATGGTGGATTCTGTATCTAAAAGATATAGTATGTGCGGTGCTCGTATTGGGTGTATTGTTTCTAAGAATAAAGAGTTAATGACAGCAGCGATGAAATTTGCCCAAGCTCGTCTTTCTCCTCCAACATTTGCACAAATTGCCTCTGAAGCTGCTTTAGATACACCTGA
Organism: Myroides sp. LoEW2-1; assembly: GCF_009767705.1. Taxonomy (NCBI): domain Bacteria; kingdom Pseudomonadati; phylum Bacteroidota; class Flavobacteriia; order Flavobacteriales; family Flavobacteriaceae; genus Myroides; species Myroides sp. LoEW2-1. Next base: position 4,358 of record NZ_WSPP01000246.1, read on the forward strand.
ATCTTATTTTGATGAAGTTATAACGGAATACAGAGAAAGAAGAGATGTATTTATAAAAGCACTACAAGAAATTGATGGAGTACAAGTAACAGCACCTCATGGATCTTTTTACTGTGTAGCAAAATTCCCTGTGAAAAATGCAGATGATTTTGCAAAATGGCTATTGGAAGACTATGACTTAAATGGCGAAACAGTCATGATTGCTCCTGCAGCTGGTTTCTATTCTACTCCTGGTGTAGGATTAGACGAAGCTCGTATGGCTTATGTATTGAAAAAAGAAGATTTACTTCGCTCTGCCCAAATCCTAAAAGAGGCTTTAAAAGTTTATCAAGGAATAGAAAAATAGTCAATGACTTTTCAACTATAACAAGAAAGAGAGTGATAAAATCACTCTCTTTCTTGCTTTTATACTTTTCTTGTATTGCAATAATTATTACAAATTCATTTACTCTCGCAACTTAATTGCCAAAATCTCTCCTGTAGCACAGACAACATTATCTGCCGATAAGGTCATTTCTACTGTGATTTTGCGTCCCTCTATGTGCTTCAACTTACCCATAATTACTAATTCCTTTCCTTGAGGGGTCATCGCTTTGAAATTCACATTGAGGTTACCTGTCACGCAGCGAACTGGAATTTGTGCTTGTTCTAAACTAATACCTTCTGCTACACAAGCAAATGCAGCAGCCGAAGCCGTACCATGACAGTCTAATAACGAAGCTATTAATCCTCCATACACACTTCCTGGAATTGCAGTATACTTTAAATCTGGCGTAAATCTACTAATCGTTTCTTCTCCTTCTAAATAGGTTTTTAATTGGTGACCTTGTGTATTATTCTTTCCACAACCATAACAGTGTGCAAGATTCTCCGGATACAAATCCTGTATTGGCTTTTTCATAATGGTTTTTCTTGGTTTAAGGCTTAAATATCGACATTACAAAGCAACTAAACAACCCTAAAAATAAAAAAACAAAGTGATCTAAGTATGGTTTGCTCACTACTCCTACTTCAGTTTTGAATAATAAAAAGAAAAATACTACTGCTACTTAGGGATCAATTCACAACTACATGATCCAAAAACACTTCTATATAATCTCTTGACAAAATACTGAAATTGACAAATTCTGAAAAGCATATTCGACTGTTCTATTAGAGGGCTTTTCTTGCACTTCCTTGGGGAATGCTTGCACTTTTCTGGGGGTTTCCTTGTCAAAAGCACGGTTTTCTCGAAGAAAGGTGCAAGAAAGGTGCAAGAAAAACTCAAGCAACCCCCTATCAAATGGATGCAAAGCGATTGATAAATCACCTGTAAATTTGGTTAAAAAATAGTTCCTCTATTTGCCTTGTTTTGAAAACCTCATTTTATTGTATGTTACTTCACTTTTTTATATGTTTTTATTTTACTTCGCATACAGCTTATGATTTATCGCCTAAAGTATAATTAAGTTGACGACACCTTTTCCTTGTGTTTTACCTATCTTTCACTAATAAGTTTACTTAGTGTAAACCTATTCTTATATAGGACAAATACTACCACAAAAATAAACTGGCAGCACTTCTATCTTGAGAATAAATAGTCGTAATGAGAGTACTTCAATTACTAAAGACAAGAAATACAGGAGGAACTCAATATTGTTATTGATAAATAAAACACATTAAAAGAAAAGAGTACTTTATAAAATAGTCAAGGGCTACATTGAATATTCTGTGTCAAGAAGATCCCACAAAACAAGATACTTCCCATTCATCATGAGAACAACATCACTAAAGAGAATAGCCTATCAACTAAACACGAAGCCACATTGATACAAACTACGAAATGTGAATACAGACGCTAAACAACAGAATTATACTCCTCCAAATCGTGATAACTATATACTTTCACATCTGGATATTCCTTCATAAACCCTTTTATTATATCCATAGATTTTAAGCGCAAATCATTATCATCTGCTCTTGCTTGTGTAAGCTGACTAACCGAATGATTGTCATCGAATAGTTCTGCTTTTAAATAATAAGCATCTCCTATATAAAAATACCACTGATTAGCTACTTGATATAAAACGCCACAATGCCCAAGAGTATGGCCAAATAATGGAGTAAGGTAAACTTTCAAATCGCCTTCTATATCTACTTTTCTGACTTCTAAACCAAATAATTGTTCTGATGCTGATTCATATAACTTTACAACTGGTTTATGATCTAACAAATTTCGAAGATAGCGAGGATTATCTGATAAATAATTGTGATATTCCTCCAACCCAACATGAAGTCTTGCTTTAGGAAAATCACTTGCACCTCCTATATGATCACAGTCTAAGTGAGAAACTACAATGTCAGTAACACAGTTGGGATCGAGTCCCAATCTTTTTAACTGCTTATACACTGTATCTTCCACATGGAGGTTAAAACCGACCATCTCAATTAGCTCTTTGCCCAATCTTAGTTCTGGTGAAAGACAATCAACCACCCCAATACCTGAGTCAATCAGTACAAGACTTTCATTTACTTTAAGAACAACACAATGTCCTATAGCATGATCTCCAGTAGGAGCATCGATATCTACACAATTTAAATGATGTATTTCCAACATAATCTATCTAATTTAAAATACAAAATTCAACTTTATCACGCACTAAAAATAGAACGCTAACGACATAAAGTCTTATCGAACCCCTACGATACGCATTGGTTGTTCTACCGTTTGTTCTGTATCAAAAGCAATACAGTGATTCAAAAAGTCCTTTGGAGTACTTCCCGAAAACATTTTAAACTCACGGATAAAATGGGATTGATCAGCATAACCGTAGTTATAAGCTAAATCACTCAATTTGGTAAAGTCTCCTTTGTAAATAGCATTACAGGCGTGTTGAAACTTTACCACTCTTTTATACTCTTCAATTGACAAACCGATATCTTCTCGGAACTTCCTTTGTACTTGTCGCTGTGAAATATGCAAATCACAGGCAATTGTTCGAGAATCAGTGTGCAAAAAATCCTGATTCAACAACATCAAACCTTGATCTACAATAAAAGTATTTGAATAACTCAATTGTATCTTTTGTATAAAATAATCTTCTAAAATAGAGACCGCTGATAAGATAGAAGAAGAATAAACTACTTGTTCGATTATAGAGATAGGGATTAACTCTTGGGCTTCTATTAATGTATTTGTGAGTTCATTTGTATTAACGTTAAATATCTTCTTAAAAGCAGATGCGTGAAAATCAATGCCAATAATTGATCCATGTGTTTTAAAATAGTTTACACAAGGTTCATCACTTTTTTGGCCATAGAGAAAAGCAATTGGCAATTGCCTTTGATCAGTATAATTAAACAAATTAGACTTTCCTCGACAATGTTGAATAATTAAACCTGTTGAACCTGCGGCAAGAATCTTGTATTTTGAAATAGAATCAGCTTCAGATAACACATCTCCATACCAAAACTTTTTGATATACTTCTCAAGTGAAGTACAAGGGGTAAAATATTTAATTTCCATATTGGCAGCCGCTTACATATTTTACAATTATAAATAAAACTAAGATTATAATCCGTTTACATCAGTAATTATATTATTTTTAACAAAAAATTAATATGAAAAAAGGACAAATACTTTGGGGTGTTATTAGTGTAATAATATTCACCGTACTCCTTTACTTTATTTCTTTAGAGAACTATTTCTTCAATCCTTATCTAACTACTTTTGTAACAGGAATTGCTTGCGCTATCACAGCTTTATTCTCTTTAACTAACATTACATCTACTTATGATGTAGGAGAACTTCTCACACAGTCTAAAAATCAAGACAAAGATGCAAGTGATTTCGGAAAAATGCTATTAGCTATTTTATATGGTTTGATTATGGGGGGTACTCTTTTTTACTATTCAACAAAAAAGAGTAGATAGTGAATTTGAAACAAATGGAATCATAGCCTCAGCTAAAGTATTAAATGGTACACATATAGCAAATTCAATCCATCGAGGGGTAAAAAACAATACTTTTACACTACAAGTTAGCTTTCATGAAACATTATCCCAACGCGATATAAATACCCAAGTTGAAGTACCGCAAGAAGTCTTTGAAAGCGTATATAAGGATCAAACTATTGAAATTATCTATTCAAAAACAAATCCTAATATGCTTAAACCAATTATATTAGAGAGTGATATAAAAAGATTCAAAAAGATTGAAAACAGGTTAATTACTTTTCAAGATTTGGAAATATTAAGTAATAACGATATAGACAAAAATAATCTTTTGGAATATTTGCTCAGTGTTAGTACAGGATGGAGTAGAATAGATGATGAAAGTGATGCTACTTTTGTGGCCTATCACAATCCCTTAAAAGATGAAAATGTCGCTTACTCTAACATTGATCACATGCTTTTCTATTCTGGATCAAACTTAGAGTTTCTGTCTCAGAACGAAGAACTTGTTTTCAAATATGAAGATCTATTCAAAGATAGTTTTCCACAAAGTGATTTAAACCCTATTAATCTCAAAATAAAAGAAACGGTGAAAACATATGACTATAAACATTACTTAACCCGTTGTGCATTTTAAACAATCGGTTTTTTTAAAGTATTTAGATTTCTATTGAGTAAGAATTTATTAATATATTGTATTGTAGTCAAGGCAGTTATCTT
>NZ_WSPP01000027.1:0-11333 GCF_009767705.1 Myroides sp. LoEW2-1
TTTGAGTATAATTAATGTGAAAAATATAAAAATATCAAAGTATTATGTGAATTATATTAAGTAACTTTATGAAGCAATAAAAAGGGAGCACTGAATATGAATTTTTATGTTTGGTGTATTATTGATTTAATTTATAAATATTAATACTTAAAGGATTTGGCTATGAAAATTGCATTTTTTTCTTCACAACCTTATGACATTACTTTTTTCAACAAATGTAATAAAGACTTTAATTTTGAATTGGAGTATTTTGATATCGGATTAGATGATCAAACTGTGAATTTAATAACTGAGGATGTTGACACTGTTTGTGTTTTTGTCAATGACAAGGTAGATGCCGCAGTAATAGAAAAACTCAGCGAGAAAAAGGTGAAGTATATTGCTTTGCGTTGTGCGGGTTTTAATAATGTGGATTTAGAAACAGCACATAAATTTGGTATTAAGGTATGTAGAGTTCCTGCATATTCACCAGAAGCAGTAGCTGAGCATACATTAGCAATGTTGTTTACATTGAATAGAAAAATTCACAAGGCTTATAACCGTGTACGTGAGCAAAACTTTTCTTTAAATGGACTTTTAGGTACTAATATTTACAAGAAGACTGTTGGTGTTATCGGTACTGGTAATATTGGTGCAGTGTTCTGTCGAATGATGAAAGCGCTGGGAACAGAAGTACTTGCTTATGATTTGTATCCTAATGATAAATTAAAAGCAGAGGGAATTAGATATGTTGAGTTAGATGAAATATTTGCTAAGTCAGATATTATTTCTCTTCACTGTCCTTTGACTCCTGAAACAATGCACGTTATTAATCCAGAGTCTATTGAGAAAATGAAAGAGGGAGTTATATTGATTAATACAAGTAGAGGTAAGTTAATTGATACGCGAGCAACTATTCAAGGGTTGCGAGCTAAAAAGATTGGAGCATTGGGTATCGATGTTTACGAGCAAGAAGAAAATGTATTCTTTAGAGATTTATCAGGAACAATCCTTGAAGATGAGAGATTGCAATTGTTAACTTCTTTTCCAAATGTATTGGTAACAGCTCACCAAGCATTCTTTACAGACGAAGCACTAACTCAAATCGCCTATGTAACTTTAGATAATTTAAAACAATTACAAGCTACAAATAAAATTGAAGGGCGAAATGCTGAATTATAAAAGGTAGTAAAACTATCATAGTTTTTTGTTGAAGCAAATTGGAATAATTGTTATTATTTCAATTTGCTTTTTTTATTACTTTAGTTTGAAGAATAAATTAAGGCTTACGGCTTAATTAGATAAGATATATTTTGAAAAGGTTTCCTGCAGAAATTCAGTTTAAGTACCCTTGGCGTAGTTATCAACAAAGAGTATTGGATAATTTACAAAAACACTTAACTGATAATAAACTTCATGTGGTAGCACCTCCTGGCTCTGGAAAAACAGTATTAGGGTTAGAGGTGATGCTTCGATTGAATCGTCCAACATTAATATTAGCTCCGACAGTTGCTATTCGAAATCAATGGGTTGATAGATTCTGTGAGTTGTTTTTAAATACAGATCAAGTACCAGATTGGATTTCGTATAGTTTATTCGATCCTAAATTTGTTACTGTATCTACCTATCAAGGACTGTTTGCTTCCTTTAGTAGAATGGAAGAAAGTTCAGAAGACTTAGCTATAGACAATATTGAAGAAGTTAAAGTTAGCAAACGCGATGCATCAAGAATTGTTGCGCTTTTAAAACAATTGGAAGTAAAGACGTTAATAGTAGATGAAGCACACCATTTAAAGAATGAATGGTGGAAAGCACTTAATTATGTCGTCCAGGAGATAAAACCAACTGTTGTCGGTTTAACAGCTACCCCGCCTTATGATGTAACAATAAGTGAATGGTCCAGATATTGTGAACTCAATGGACCTATTGATGAAGAGATATTTGTTCCAGAACTTGTTTTAGCTGGTGATTTATGTCCTCATCAAGATTTTATTTATTTTAATATTCCCAAAAGAGAAGAAAGTAAAACGATATTAGATAATCGAGCAAGGATAAATGAGATATATGAAAAGCTAAAGAGTGATATTACTTTATTAGAGGATATAGAGGGGTTGTCATTTATGCAGAGCCCCAAGGAGTACTTGTATTGGATATATGATAATTTAGAGTTTTATATGGCCTGCGTTATCTATGTGCATCAGTTTCGCAGTGAGATAAATGATGAACATTTGTTGGTCTTAGGCAATAGAACGGCTAAAGTACCTACTTTGAATTATGATTGGATGCAGAAGCTATTGGAATTTTACTGCTTTAAATCCAAGCCTTTTTTTCTGGAAGATGAGCGATATACAGTGGAGGAATATGAGGAAAAAGTAGAGCATATGCTAAATCGACTTAGACGTTATGGTGCAATGTGTAATAAGTTAATCCGTTTCACCAATAGTTTAAAGGAGAATACACTGTTGAGTTCAAGTGTAAATAAGCTCAATAGCATTGTTGATATCGTTGAGTTTGAGAAAGATTGCTTGGGGGCAGATTTACGCATGGTTATCTTAAGTGATTTTATTCGAAAAGAATATCATGTGAGTAGTGAAGTGAATGATGTAGTACATCAGAAATTAGGGGTTGTTCCAATTTTTGAACAAATTAGACGAAGAGTTTCTTCTACAAATCGCCTTGGTGTACTTACTGGATCTTTGATTATCATGCCATTATCTGCTAAAAACAGGTTTACAGAATTACTTCATATTCGCAAGGTAGATGAGGTAATGCTCAAGCCATTGATGTATGATGGTAGTTATGTAGAAGTAAGTCTTGTAGATCGTATAAAAAACGATATCATTAGTATTATTACCTGTCTTTTTGAAGAAGGAGAGATTGAAGTTTTAATTGGAACTAAGTCTCTTTTAGGCGAAGGGTGGGATGCCCCAGCTATAAATAGTTTGATCTTGGCAAGTTTTGTAGGTTCTTATGTTTCCTCAAATCAAATGAGAGGTCGTGCAATTAGAGCGCAGAGAGATAACCCTTTAAAGACAGCAAATATTTGGCATTTAGTTACTTTCAATGCTGACCTTGAAGACGGCGGGAGTGATAGGAAAACGCTAATTAGACGATTTAAGAGTTTTGTAGGGGTATCTAATCACGAATGTATAGACGATGTTTTTATTTCAAACGGAACAGCTCGATTAGGTCTATCTCACTCCTTACTTACAGAAGACGATATTAAGGAGCAGAATAGCTTTACCTATACGGTAGCATCAGATAGGAGTAATCTAATGAATCGTTGGCTTTCCGCTACTCAAAAAGGGCAAAGATTGGTTCATGCTATAGGAATACCCTTTGCTGTGTACAATAGTTCACTGCAAGTAAATTCAGTAGTATTTGAAAATAGTGAGGATGCTCGAGTTTTTTATACTAATAAAACATTAGCTCATCTAAAGTATTCTTATCGGGTTTTAATATTAGGTACATTAGTCAATTGTATTGCTTTTGCACTTCAGTATTATTTATTTCAACTTTCCTTGTATCATTTGTTGTACTTCGCTTTAGAAGTCATTGTGTTTGCTTATTTCCTAAAAATTAGAGAAAAGAGAAAACGATATAGTTCGTTAGCAAGGAAGTATGTAGATATTGGTGATGATATTGCTGCCATTGCTAAAGCAGTAACTTTAACATTGGAGCGATATAAGTTGATTCTAACTCCTTTTTCAGAGTTAGATATAGTAGTTAAGAAGAGTAGTAATGGAGGGGTTTCTTGCAGTTTAGAAGGAGGTACCGTTTTAGAAGGAAATTTATTTAGTGACTGTATACAGGAATTATTTAGCCCTATTGAGAATCCCCGCTATGTGATAGAGCGAAGAACGTTTCTAGCTTTAAAGGGGAATTTTAGGGATTATCACGCTGTTCCTACTTGTTTAGGTGTAAGAAAAGAGATGGTATCTTACTTTTCTCAAAAGTGGTCAGAACTTGTAGGGGAGAATAGAATAATTTTTACCCGAACTGTTATGGGAAGAAGTAAGTTGTTGTCTGCAAGGGTTAATAGCTTATCTAATAAATTAGATAATGAGCCTTTAGTCGATGAAAATATATGGGTATAAAAGATAGGGGAATACTCAAAAGAGCTTCCCCTATTTTTACTAACTAATTGTATAGATGCACTATTGACTTCTACTTTTATCTTCGAAGTTTGCTTCTTGAATTACCTTTTTATTCTTATTGTTTCCAAAGTTATAAGTTGCACTAATGGAAACTCTACGTGAACTCCACTCATTGTAAAAGGTTTGTGTGTTATCTGTATAATACATTGTTCCGGAGCTCTTACCTGTATTGAATATATCCGATAGAGTTAGATTAAGGTTTAGTTTTTTATCTAATAGGTTTAGTTTCATTCCCGTAGACAAAGTTTTATAAGCATTATATCTTGAATTGTCTTCTTTGTTTGGTAGCATATGATACCAGTTTAGAAATACTTTGACTGTTTTTGCCTCGTTTATATTGAATGTGTTTTGGGAGTAGTAGGCAAATGTTGAACCCTGCATTCCTTTTAGTGTTGAATCTTTAGAATAATATGGAGAAGAAAAATAATAGTCAGCCCCTGTGTTAGTTTCCCACCACGATAGTATTTTATTGCTGTAAGAAATATCAAATCCGTAGTTGTCACTATTTAACATATTGTGCCATGACTCTGTAAAGTATCCATTTTCAAATACGCTTAATACATCAAAGGAGTTAGATACATGATAGTAGTTTAAAGTTAATGATAGAGCACCATTGAAGATATAGCTTAGTTCATAGTTATCTGTAAATGAGGGGGCCAAATTCGGGTTACCTGTTGTATAAGAGTAGGTATTTCCATAGTATTTAAATGGGTTTAAGATACTTGAATTGGGTCTATTGATTCGCTTAGAGTAGTTAAAACTCAAGGCATGGTCATCACTTGGTGTGTACGTTAGGTAAGCGGTAGGAAACCATTTGTTATAAGATTTGGTAAACTGGCTATTGTCATTTTGTAGTTTGCCTTCAATTTTAGTTTGTTCAAATCTCATTCCAGCTTTTACTTCCCACTTATCACTCAGCTTCTTGCTTAAACTTAGATATGCGGCATAGTTATCTTCACTATAATTGAATTTATTACTTTTTGTAGGGTCATAAACCTTTTGTTCATTTTCGAAGGTATAGAAATACACTTTTGATTTGTTGTCAAAGTTTGTGTATTTAGCACCAGTTTCGAGATTGATCCATTTGAGGTCATAGTTTAAATCTATATTAGCACTCCAAACATTGTAGTTTAGTGCGCTTTGGTTTATCAGTTGATTTAGTATGGCGTTGGTAGCATTGTAATCATTAATGTAATTTGTATTATCAGGTGAGTTGTTAAAGTAGTTCACTCCGAAAGCTAATTTGTTTCCGAGTGTATCCAGTTTTTGGTCATAGAATACATTTAGAGTATGATATGAGGCTGGGTTATCTGTGTAATTTAACGAAGTTAACACTGAGTCATTCTTTACTCGGGGTACACTGAAGTATTCTATTTGTGAGTACTTAGTATAATCATTTTTCGATGAGGTATAATTATACGATGCACCTATTAATGCTAAGTCTGTAACTTGATAGTTTACTGTAAAGTCAACGCTTTTTTGTTTGTACTTGCCCGTTAACTCTCCATTGTTTTCTAATCCATTAGTAACACCTGTATAACTATAGCCATTTTTATTTTCATTTCGCCCATCGTAATTGTTGGCTTTTAACGATAAGTTCCACTTGTTTTTTTGATAGTTAATATTTCCATTCGCTCCAATATTTCTCTTGTTGTTATAGGAAAAACTACTGCCTATTGACCCATATAGACCTTGTTGTCTGTTTTTCTTTAAAACAATATTAATTAGTCCACTATTTCCTGAGGCCTCATATTTGGCTGGAGGAGTAGTTATTACTTCTATTTTTTCTATATCATCTGATCGCAATGTCTTTAAGTAATTAGCTAAGGCCTCTCCGCTTAAATGAACAATCTTTTCATTTATCATTATGGTAACACTGCTTTTACCTACAATAGATATTTTGTCATTTTGCACTTTTATCATTGGAGTATTTGCTAAGGTTTCTATTGCGTCCATCCCTTGAGAAGAGATACTATTTGCTGTATTGAAAACCAATCGATCAACTTTGCGTTCTATTAATTTTTTCTCTGACTTCAGTACAATCTCCTCTAATTGTTTATTGCTTTCAATAAGAATGTCTTTCAACACAAGGTCTTGGTTTAAATCAATTGGTTGACTATTGAGTACTTCACCTAAATAGAGTACTTTCAGGATGTATTTTCCTTTTGCAATATTTTCTAAAGAAAAGGTTCCTGTTTCGGATGAAAAAGACTGTTTTATTAGCTTATCATCATTCTGAATTAGTTGTACCTCTGCATAGTCAAGTGGAGTATGATCTTGTTGTAAGACTCTACCTTTAATTGAATTTTGTGCCCATATAGAGCTGTAGCAGAGCAAGGAAAGGAAAATTATTATTAATTTTTTCATAGTTTATTTTTTTGGTGATCGCTATAAAGGTGTTTGTAAAGGAATCGGCTATTTAGTATTCTTTGTTTATATTATTTTATACTTATCAACAGTTATTATTAAGTTTATCAACAGTACTTATTTTATTTGTTTATAACTTAATGGTTAATTCGAAATAGGTGTGTTAAGTATGTTTTTTATAATGATAAGTTAGTGATTAATTGGTTTATAGTGAATTATTTTATTTTTTTATTTGTTGATAAATAAGGTGGTTATTGTCTGTTATGAGTGTTTTTATGCTTGTTATATCCTTAGTTATCCACAAAGTTATTGACATCATTAAGCAAAAGTTTTTATTACACTTTACTTTCTATTTTCTACTTTTCTCATCAGTATTTCCCCCTTGGTGATCTGTAACTTTGATTTTACTATTTCCAAAGGAATAACTAATACCTATATTGACGTATCTATTATCATAGTTGTTCTTATAAGACTGATTGATCCCATTTGTTTTAGTCGATACTTTTTGCGTACTCGTATTAAAAATGTCGTTGGCATATATAGATAGATTAAGTTTTTTGTTCATCATGGCATATTTTAGACCTAAACTCAAGGCATGAGAAGGGTTGATTGCCCACATATTTTCTCTGCTTTTAGGTTGATACCAATAATCCACTTGAGCATTAAGAGTTTTATCTGAATTTAGATATATTGTATTATTGGCTGTAAAATACATTCCACCACCATCTCTTACATCTAAGTTTACATCCTTTAGTAGCTTAGATGTCGAATAGAAGAAGTATCCCCCTATTTGAGATTGTAACCATGGGATTGTATTAAAAGAGTAATTGATATTCGCATTAAATCCTTCAGAGTCGATTATATTTTCTCTTATGTATATCTGCATATTTGTCGATTCTTCTACCATAGGGTATTGTGAGAATCTATCTTTTGTTTTGCTATATGATATCGATGTTGTTAGCTTTCCTTTATAGATATGACTTAACTCTATATTATCTGTGAAAGCGGGAGTTATTTTTGGGTTCCCTCCAGCAACGCTATATTGAGTGATATACCATTTGAATGGGTTTAATTCCCAGAATGCAGGTCGGTATATACGTCTATTGTAGTTAATAGAAAATGAGTTATTGTCATTTAAGTTATAAGTAAGGTAAAGGGTTGGAAATAGTTTCGTGTAATCTTTTTTATTCTCTGTATTGTACACTTTTGAAGTACCTGTAGTTTGTGTGTTTTCTACTCGCATACCTACTTGCATAGATAGCTTGTCATTAAATTCCTTAGAAGCACTGAAGTATGCGGCTTGTGTATTTTCTTGATATTTGAAATTGTCTTTTTGATTGTGATCTTCAATAGCTATGCCTGAAGAAAGGTCAAAGAAATCGGATTTGTTTCTTGTGGTTACAAAGCTTGCTTTTACTCCATATGATAGTTTAAACCATTTTAGCGGTTGTTCCATATCTATCTTTGCGCTGAAGTTGTCAATGATTTGATCTCCACTTGTCGAAGCTATGAACATATTATCAGGAGAGTTATTAACACCCTGAGTTTTTGTGTTGAAAACCCTGTTTTTATAATTGTTGTAGTTGAAGTAATCTACATCCATAGTTAGTTTAGTATCCACAGTATCAATATTGTGTATTAGGTGTAGATTTGCAGATTGATTGTTGATATCTCCTGTGTTTTTAGCGTTTGTATAGATGTTTTGAATATAGTTATGCACATGGTTATCAACAATAATTTGACCATTATCATCAAACTTAGGATTGCCAATGCTCCCCATATATTGAACTCCTATTGATGTCTTTTCACTGATCTGATAATCAAATTGGAAGTTACCCGATAATCTATCGTTGTTGTTAAAGCGTCTTGACTTTCCGTTCCAAGTTTCGTTCGCATAAAACACTGTTGAGTTTTCTATGACTTGTGACATTCCTTTTGAGCCACTAATATTGGCTTTAAAGGAGATTTTTCCTTGATTATAGCTAAATACGTCACTGAATCTATACGTTGCTTTATGACCAGTAAATACCCCAGTACTTATTTGATTGTTCCACGCATTGGGTTGATTTTCTTTTAGCACAATATTGATTAATCCACTGTTTCCTTCTGCATCATATTTTGCGGGTGGTGTTGTGATTACTTCTATTTTTTTGATGTTGTCAGAGGGGATACTTTTTAAGTATTGCATTAATTCTTCACCTGTAAGCTGTACAAGCTTATCATTTATCATAACACGTACACTGCTCTTTCCTATTAGACTTATGGATTGAGTGTCTACTTTAAGACCAGGTGTTATTTTTAGCAAATCGACAGCATCATTGTTAGTGGCGTGCACTGAATTTTCAATATTGAATACTGTTCGGTCAAGTTTTTTTTCGTAAATCCTCGTAGGAGATTTTATGACAATTTCCTCTAATTGGGTGTCATTCTCGATGACTATAGTACCTAAGTCGATCGAATGATCTACTTCCAAAGTGTTTTCATACTGTTTTAAGCCATTGCTGTAAATCTGAATAGTGTAAGTTCGATCTTTTACGTTTTCAATGCTAAAAAGGCCATTTTCAGTTGTATAGGTTTGGTTGATTAAGGCTCCATTTGAATCTAATAGATATATTTCTGCAAAGTCAATCGCTTTGTTACTCTTTGTTTGTAGGTTTCCCTTAATTGAGTTTTGAGCATTTATATTTGCTGTGAAAAATAAAGCAGTGGCCAATAGTAGTGTAGATTTCATATTTGTCTATTCGTTTAATACAGTTAGTCTATACGATTAGTATGCCGCTTTTTATTTGTTTGCTAATTAATTGGATTACAGTGTTTTGTATTTTTATTTGTTTTGTGTTTTGTTCGTTTTCGAACAGTTTTTTTGCGGAAATGGACATGCTTATACAGTGAGTTTAGCTAAGCAGTTATCGTTTGAGAGAAAAATTCACCTTAATCCGTTGTTACACAAAAAGGTATTTAAATGAACTTAATTATTTTGAATAACTTTTTTACTTCCAACTAATTAGATAGTTTATTTATTATGATTCACGACTGTCGTGTGCTGTTTTAGTAGAGGGTTCTATTTTAGAATAGCATCAGTATAGGGTTATCTTTATGTGATTGATTATATGCATTTCTTTGCAGAATGGTCACAATTATTGCAATGAATGAGATAAGTTTATTAAAAGCTGCGGTGATTTGGCTTTGGGATGCGGTTAAGTGGAATTGTATGCGTAGGGTTATTTTATTTTTAGTGGAAGTAATCTATGAATGAAGGTTAAACTATGTCAGTAGAATGAATTTTGTACTTTCCTTATTCATATTTGTTTTTTTAAGTTGAAAATATTGTGTTTACTAACCTTTTTTAGTAATTATTAAAAGAACTATTAAGAAGCTTTGTGCTATTTTGATAAATAGTGCGTTTAAATGTTGTAATATATTTATTTTTTGGTATTGAATGTTGGGAGAAATGTCTTATTTTTGTAGAAGTAAAAGTAATAGGAAAAATTAGTATTTTTTAGTTTAAGGAAGTATGGAAACAGACAAAATTAAGAGTAGAAGAAAGAGTTTAGGTTTCTCTCAAGAGTATGTTGCTATGAAATTGGGTATTTCACAAAAAGCATATTCTGACATAGAAAGTGGAAAGACTAAGCTAAAGACAGAAGTGTTAAATGAAATTGCCGTAATTCTGGAGATTTCCCCATATTCGGTGTGTCCTATTTCTTGTGACTGTACAAGGGATTTAGAGAGAAAACACAGTGATTTAGTAAGTTATCTTGTAGAAAAAGGTATTGATATTCCAAAAGAATATATGTAAAACAGTAAATAGGGAATAAAAAAGAGGGTGATATCACCCTCTTTTTTATATAGTCCATGTTAGTAAGCTCGCTCCCCAAGAGAAGCCTGCTCCAAATGCAGTTAGTAACAGAGTATCTCCTTTTTGTATTTTATCTCTGTTTTCCCAGATACAAAGTGGAATTGTTGCTGCGATTGTATTTCCGTAATAAGCAATGTTGTGTAAGGCTTTGTGTTCTTCGAGGTTAATCTCTTTTCCAACGGCATCTATGATTCTTTTATTAGCCTGATGTGGAACTAACCATGAAATATTATCTACTGATAGATTGTTTCGATGAAGTAAATCCATACAAACCTCAGACATTCCTTTTACTGCATTTTTGAATACAACTTTACCGTCTTGTTTTAGATAGGTTTTGTTAGTGTCAAATCCATCTATATTAAATGGATAGAGAGATCCTCCACCTTCGATGTTTAAGTATTCTTTTCCAAGTCCATTACTTAACAATAAAGCATCTTGGATTCCTGAAGTCGAATTAGGTTCTAACCATACTACGCCAGCTCCATCGCCAAATAAAATATTGGTGTTTCTGTCTTTTATATCTACATAGGCACTTATTTTATCGGCTCCTACAACTAAGACGTTTTTGTACCTTCCAGTTTCGATAAGAGATGCTCCCATGTCTAAAGCAAATAAGAAACCTGAACAAGCAGCATTCATATCGAAGGCCCAAACGTTCTCAATGCCAAGTTTTCCACAAATAATATTAGCTGTTGAAGGCATTGGCATATCGGGTGTTGAGGTAGCAACAATTAGTGCGTCTATTTTACTCTTATCCTTTTTGTAGTTTGTCAAGAGATCTTCGATGGCTTTTACTGCCATATCAGAAGTAGCTAAACCTTGATCTAATATTCTTCTTTCTTTTATTCCTGTTCTTTTGGTAATCCATTCATCCGTTGTATCGGATATTTTTTCTAAATCAGCATTGGTGCGTTTGTTTGTAGGAACATAACCTCCAATTGCCGTGATAGAAGCATATGTGTGTTTGTGAG
>NZ_WSPP01000002.1:0-47209 GCF_009767705.1 Myroides sp. LoEW2-1
CAATTAAAGCCATCCTTAGGATGGCTTTTTTTTTGATTAATAGTACATATTTCGGGTCTCTTTCTCTGTCTTATTATAGTGTTATTAACTTTATCTTTTTTTCATTTGTATAAATTTTGTACTATATATTTATATTTTATATAGTTTTTGGTTTGTTTTTATATATAGTATATATATTTAGAATATTTATATTCTTAATTAAAACTTAAAATATTTGATTTTTTTTTATTAGGTTTGTTAGACTAACTAATCAATAATTATATAATGAAATCAAAGTTAAATTGGATTTTTATGTGTTTCCTTGCTTTGTGTACTTCAATTGGTTTTGCCCAAAACAAAACATTGAGTGGAGTAGTATCAGAGTCTGGATTACCACTGCCTGGGGTTTCTGTTATTCTACAAGGTACAACTGAGGGTACTCAGACTGACCTTGACGGGAACTATTCGATTAAGGTGAAAACAGGAGATAAAGTTGTTTTCTCTTTTATCGGGATGAAAGATGTTGTGTATACAGTAGGCAATGCCTCAATACACAATGTGTCGATGAGTGGTGACGATGAAATGCTTGAAGAAGTAGTTGTTACTGCTTTAGGTATTAAACGTGACAAAAAGAAATTAGGTTATTCTTCTCAAGAAGTGAAAGGAGATAATCTATCTGGATCAGGTCAGACAAATGCTGTAAATGCCTTGTCTGGAAACGTTGCTGGATTACAAGTAACAGCACCTTCTTCAATGGGAGGGTCAAACCGTATTGTTTTGCGTGGTGTTAAGTCTGTTACTGGTAATAATCAACCTTTAATTGTGATTGATGGAGTTCCTTTGGACAACAGTAACTTTGCTGATACTAATATGCAAAGAGGGGCTGGAGGACGTGATTACGGTGATACTTCTGCGGATATTAATCCGGATGATATCGAATCTGTAACTGTTCTAAAAGGTGGTCCTGCTTCTGCTCTTTATGGAAATAGAGGAGGTAATGGAGTTATTCTTTATACAACAAAATCTGCTAAGAATGGTAGAACTGATGTTGAAGTTAATACTGGAGTTACTTTCGAGAGCATTAATACAATGCCTAAGTTGCAAACACTTTATGGAGGTGGTTCTTCTACTTCTTTACCAACAGCTATGATTGGTGGAAAACAGTACAATATTGCTGAGTATGATGTAGATGAAAGCTGGGGACCTAAGTTTGATGGTACGCCATATTTACCATGGTATGCGTTTGATCCTGAATTTGCTGACGATTATATGAAAGAGGTTCCTTGGCAAAAGTCAAAGAACGACGTAAAATCGTTTTTTAATACAGGTGTGACTCACAATCAATCTGTTTCTGTTGCTAAGTCTTATAAAGAAAGTAATGTGAGAATGTCTTTTAGTAACAACGTTACTGAGGGAGTTGTTCCTAACTCTAAATTGCAACGCAATAACTTCTCTGTGAGTGCTGCAACACAGTTGAATGACAAAGTTAAAGTTGAAAGTAATTTTAACTACGTTTATACAAAAGGATTTAACCGTCCTGAAGTAGGATATGGTGATAATTCAATTTCTCAAAAGTTCTTCCAATGGGGACAAAGACAGTTAGATTATAAAAAATTAAAAGATTATAAGAGAGCTGACGGTAGTCAAAGATCATGGAATAGAAAAGGATGGGATGACCCAACACCAGCTTATTCTGATAACACTTATTGGACAATTCACGAGAATACTTCTACAGATGTTAGAAATAGAACGTTTGGTAACGTGAAGTTGACTTATAATATCAATGATAACTTATATGCTGTAGGTACAGTTTATGGTGACCGTTATAGCTTTAACGTTGAAGAGCGCGTGGCTGTAGGTTCTCAAAAAAGTTCTAAGTACAGTATCATGAAACGCAATGTTTCAGAGTACAACTATGAAGGTCGTATTCACTATGATCAACACTTTGGTGATTTTGGAGTGAATGCTTTTGTGGGAATAAATAGAAGTGAAAAACGCAGAGACTACTTATATGGTGAATCTGTAGGAGGATTAGTATTGCCAAACTTATACAACTTAAGTAATAGTGTGAGTGATGCAAAAGCTTCAAATTCTCAGACACATTCAAGAACAAATAGTGTATTTGGATCGGCATCTGTTAATTACCGTGAATTTTTATTCTTAGAAGGAACTGTTCGTACAGATTGGTTTTCAACAGTTAGAAAATCAGTTACTTATCCGTCTGTAACAGGATCGTTTATTTTTTCTCAGTTAACTCCTGAATTAGATTGGTTGACTTTTGGTAAGGTAAGGTTAGGATGGGCTCAAGTTGGAAACGACACTGATGCTTATAGAACAGAAGACTATTATAATATCGAGAGTCCTTTCTTAGGAGATCCAGCTTACTCATTGAGTAGAACAGCTAACAATCCTGATTTAAAACCTGAGATGATGACAACCAAAGAAATTGGTTTAGAAGCTGCTTTCTTGAATAATAGAATCGGATTTGAGGTATCATACTATGAAATCAAAACAAAAGACTTAATTACGAGAGTACAATATGATGCAGCAGCAGGTTATTCATACCGTTGGATGAATGCTGGAGATATGAAGAATAGAGGTATTGAAGCTACTGTAAATTTAGCGCCAGTACGCACAGAGGATTTCTCATGGGATATTACTTGGAACTTTTCAAAGAATAAGAATGAGTTGACAAGATTAGCTGATGGGGTAGAGTCTGTTGAAATTACAAGAGCACCTTTCCAAGTATCATTACAAGGGAAAATAGGTGAAACTTATGGACAGATTTATGGAACTGACTATGTATATGATAATAATGGCAACAAGGTTGTAGATGCTAATGGATTGTATGCAGCAAGTGAAATTAAAGCATTAGGTTCGTATTTACCTGACTACAACATGGGTATCCGCAATACGTTCCAGTACAAAAGTTTCCGTTTAGGTGTTTTGATTGATATGCAAAAAGGTGGTAAATACTTCTCTACATCGCATATGTTTGGAATGTACTCAGGTATGTTAGACAAATCTGCAGCGAACGATATTCGTGAAAACGGTTTAGTGTTAGATGGAGTGAAAGAAGATGGCTCTAAAAATGATATTGTTGTTGATGGTCAAACATGGGCACAATCTCACTACGGTGGAGTAGATGCACAAAACTTATTTGATGCTGATTATATCAAACTTAGAGAGGTTTCTTTAGGGTATGATTTACCTAAAAAATGGATTGGACCATTTAAGGGAATTACACTTTCAGTTTACGGACGTAACCTATTAACTTGGGGATTAGACTGGAAAGGAATGGATCCTGAAATGGCATCGTATGGTAGTGGAAATATCCAAGCTATTGAAGGTGCTTCTTTACCTTCAACGAGAACTTATGGTATGAATGTTAAATTCAAATTTTAAAGCATCTTATGAAAAAGTATATTTATAAAATGTCATTTATTGCATGTTTACTTGTATTTGTAAGTTGTGATAAAGACTTGGAGAGCATTAATGAAGATCCTAATAAGCCTAAGGAAGTTATTACAGGTGGAATTTTTAACAATGCGAATAAAGAGTTAATGACCAATACAAGAGGTGGATTCCCATCAGGACGTATGGCATTACCTTGGGTGCAGTATTCTGCACAGAGGAACTATACAGAAGAAGATAGATACCAATTCAGAACTGGTGTTAATAATAGCTTGTATGCAGATATCTATTTTTCTGCTAAAGCATATAAAGATATTGCTGATTTTGTAAGTAATCCAGAGAATGCAGGGAAAGTGAAGAATTATGGAAATCCTGCTAATCAGCTTGCAGCAGCTCGCGTAATGTTGGTTTACTCTCAATTACAAGCTTTGGAAATCTACGGAGACGTACCTTACTACTCTTATGGAAGTGATGATCCAGATTTTCAAGGAATGACTTTAGGGGAAAAAGGAGAGATCTCGACTCCAAAATTTGCTCCACAAGAGAAAATTTACAAAGACATGCTAAAGGAGTTGAAAGAAGCTTCTGAATCTATTGAGGTTGGCAATATTTTATTTAATTCAGGAGATCATTTATTCAAGTCAGGATTGAAGCTAAAAAAGTTTGCTAATTCACTTATGTTGAAAATAGGAAATAGAGTAAAGGCTGTTATACCAGAAGCGAAAGAATATATTGATTTTGCTATTGCTGATGGTGTAATGGAGTCAAACGACGATACTGTAGGGCAAATATTCCAAAATGATAAGGTGAATCCTGCTCCTTTCTACTTTGCAGCTTTTGTTGATAATAGAAATGACTTCCAACCTGCTATCACTTTTGTTGAATTGTTGAAAGGTGAAAAAACTAAGGCGACTGCTGATAATCCTTTTGCAAATACTGTTGACCCTCGTTTGTTTAGAATGGTAGCACCTAAAACACAGTTACTAACAGTAATGGAAGATGGTAAAGAAGTAGAAAAAGAAGTAGGAGTGCGTTTTTCATACATGGCTGAGCAATCACATGTGCCAAGTATTGAAATGAACAACTATGTTGATAGAGATCCTTCTTTCTATATTGGGATGCCAATTGGTATACCTGGAAAATTTACAGGTTCACAAGCAAAACATTCTTCGCATTTTAGTGGAACAATTTACAGAGCTGATTATATAGAAATTTTAATGGAGTATTCTGAAGTTGAGTTTATATTATCAGAAGTGAAAGGATGGGATCAAGCTCATTACGTGAATGGAGTTAAAGCTTCTATGGAAAAATGGAAAGTTGATCCAGCTTTAGCTGATGAATATATCAGTAAGTTACCTGCAGCTACTGAAGAGTCTGTAATTACACAAAAGTATATTGCTTTATATATGCAACCTTACGAGGCTTGGGCGGAGTACAGAAGAACGAAGTTTCCACGTACACTATTATTGCCAGGAGAATCTCATAAGTTGATTGCAGATGGTCCAGATGGAGAGAAAGAGTATGTTTTTAAACCAATGGAGTCTGTTGATTATTTGACAGATGTACCTGAGCGCATTACATACCCAGGAGATATGGAGTTAATTAATAAGGCGAATAAAGATGCAGCAGCTGCTCGTATGGGTGGTGATCGCATGGATACAAAGCTTATTTGGGCTAAAAAATAAATTAGCTGTTTTAATTATATATTTAACAAAAGAGGGTGTCTTTTACAGATGCCCTCTTTTTTTGTGTTAAATTTTAGAATTGAAAGGAAGGAAGTAATTTAGTCTTAGAAAGTTTAGATTACTATAGGAATACACCCTATGTCGTATTTATTTGGAATAACTTTTTTAATTCTTTGTAGCTTAGTGTATTCTTACACTTATTTAATTGAAAAATAAATTTACCTTTGTTCAAATTTACTTTAGTATGCGCAGAATACTTGCTATAATTACTTTTTTTCTTTGCTTTAGTGCTCAGGCTCAATTTTTAACGGCAGAAGGGGCAAATGGAGCAGCAGAACAATCGCAAAATAAAGAGAGAAAAAGTTTAAGAGGGGGAGTTAAAAAAGACTCATTAGCACCTATTATAGATTATAAAATCATTACAATTATGAAAGACACCATTGCAGTAGATACGGCATTGAGTGTTAAAAAATATTATACGTTGAATTATTTGCGTAAAGATGACTTTGGATTACTGGCATTTAACAATGAAGGACAAGTGTATAATAACCTAAAGTTTAATACTAAAATTAATACGTTGTTACCTGACTTTGGTTTCCAAGCAAGGCAAACTGCTTATATGGGAGTAAATGATATTAACTATTATCACACGCCTACACCTTACACAGATTTGTACTATAAGTCTGTCATGAAACAAGGGCAGAACTTAGATGCGTTTATCACTATGAATACAAGTGAGAATTTAAATTTTTCATTGGGATACAAAGGATTGCGCTCTATTGGTAAGTATATTAATCAATTGACTTCAAGTGGTAATTTTAGATTAGGTGTGAGCTATCAATCACCTAATAAAAGATACTTGCTCCGTACGCACTTTACTTTTCAAGATATAATGAATGAGGAAAATGGCGGGATTCGCGATTTGGATTTGTTTGAGTCAAGTGAAAAACCATATAATAAGCGTGAGCGTTTAAATGTGTACTTCAGGGATGCTTCTACTATGTTAAAGGGAAAGCGTCTCTATGTAAACCACGAGTATCAATTAAATAGCTCATTTAAGAATGGATTATTATTAACTCATGAGTTCTTGTATGAAGATAAGTTTTATGAGTTTAAACAAGACAATATCATGAGTTTGGAGTATGATGACTTTCCGCGTTTTGGAAATTCATTTCAAAGTGTCTTGAGAAATAAAACGAGATATGATAATATTTACAACAAGGTAGGAGCGGCATATCAATCTGATTTAGTTGGTAGATTTGAGTTTTTTACAGAGTTTAATAATTACAATTATTATTACAACAGTATAGCCCACATTAACGACAAGGTCGTACCAGACGAGATTAGCAAGAATATTACTATGATAGGAGGAAAATACTCTTATCGAAAGAATAACTGGAGAGGTACCTTGCTATTAAGTCGTTCTTTAGGGAATGATGATACAAGTAATATAGAGGCAAATGTTCGCTATAAATTTACAGAAGACTTAAATGTTGATTTTTCGTATAAAAAGATTAGTCGTTTAGGGAATTTGAGTTATTATTTATTTCAAAGTGATTATGTGCATTACAACTGGAGTAATGATTTTAAGAATGAAAAAGTTAATCAGTTTGATGCTACAATTACCACACCGTGGATTACATTGTCGGGAAGTTATGCCGTTTTAGATGATAAATTGTATTTTTCGAATGACAGTGAAGTCTTTAATGCATTTGGTCTTCCAGAACAAGTATTAGTAACGCCAAAGCAATATGATAAAACAATTAATTATTTGTCATTACAAGCTTCTAAGGATTTTAAATTAGGTAGGTTTGGTTTAGACAATACTGTTTTGTATCAGAATGTAGATCAAAGTAATCATATCGTAAATGTGCCTAAATTTGTTACAAGGAACACCTTATATTATACGGATGCATTTTTTGATAAGGCGTTGAAGTTTCAAACGGGAATTACTTTCAAGTATTTTAGCAAATATTATGGAGATGACTACAATCCGTTGTTAGGAGATTTTTTTGTTCAAGATAAAGTAAAGATTGGCGATTATCCTGTTTTTGATTTCTTTATTAATATGAAAGTTAGAACGGCACGTATCTATTTGATTTTAGAGCACTTTAATAGTAGTATGAGTGGATATAAGTATTATACAGCGCCAAATTATCCTTATAGAGATATGACTTTTAGGTTTGGTGTAGTATGGAATTTCTTTAGTTAAATAAAGCATATACAATATATAATTTAACGCCCTTGCAATATTGCAAGGGCGTTTTACATTTATTAAAAGATTAGATGAATTAATTAAAGTGTATTGGTTTGTTTTTTATTTATAATGTGTTGGTAATTAACTGATAGTGTTTGAATTTTATAAGGTGATTGGTTTGGTTTTTGCTTTTTAAGAGTTGGTTTTAATGTAGGAGGTATTTGGGATAATATTAGCATAAGTGAAGAAATAGGTAATAGAAATCAGTATGAAGGAGTCCTTTTTACACTATTTATGGGCAAATCAATTATTTAATCAAGATACACTGTTAACCGATTCTAATGAATTATTGAGTATAATTAGTCCAGGTGATTGTACGGGACTTGATGGGCCTGATTTTTTTAATGCCAGGATTTGTATTGGTAACCAAGAATGGGCAGGCAATGTTGAAATACACCTAAAAGCGTCGGATTGGTTTTGCCATAATCACGAAAAGGATGTACGGTATGACAGCATTATTCTCCATGTAGTGTGGGAAAATGATATGCCTATTTACAGAGTAAATGGTTCACTAATACCTACTTTGGAGTTAAAGGGCAAAGTTTCGGGTGAATTGCTCTTGAGATATGAAGAACTCATGTTGCCTAAACAGTATTTATATTGTGAAGATAAGTTACCCAATCTTGATTCTCTATTTTTACTTCAGTGGAAAGAAAGACTTTTCTTTGAGAGGCTAAGTGCCAAAGTTAAACCTATAGAGGAGTTTGTTAAGGACAAACAGGGACATTGGTCACAAGCTTTCTTTTGTTTTCTCGCCAAGAGTTTTGGATTGAATGCAAATGGAGAGGCTTTTTTCTCGGCTTTTCGTTACTTTCCTATTTCGATAGTCCATAAGCAAGCATATTCTTTGCTTCAGTTAGAATCCATGTTCCTCGGTGTGGTTGGTTTATTAGATGTTGATTTTGACTTAAGAGATGAGTATTGCAAATCGCTTGTTAGAGAATGGGATTTTTTAAAACACAAGTATACTTTGCAATCGCTAAATGCTGCAAGTTTGCGTTTTTTTCAGCTTCGACCTCCTAACTTTCCAAGTATTCGTTTAGTTCAATTAGCTGCTTTTTACTTTCACAATGGCGTTTCTGTTAACTCCCTTTTTCAGGAACAACTGACTTTGCAAGAGATTTATTTGATGTTTGATGTAAAGGTTAGCGATTATTGGAAAACTCACTATGTGGTCAATAAAGAAAGTAAATCCAGTACAAAGAAGCTAAGTAAAGAATTTGTTGATTTACTGATTGTAAATGTAATAGTCCCTTTTCAGTTTGCTTATCAATTCGAGAACAATGTACAGGGAGACATCTCGGAATACTTGTTAGATCTCTTGTCGCAGATTAAACCAGAGAGAAATAGTGTTGTCAAAATGTTCGAAAGCTATAATATACCAGTAGATCATGCGATGGATAGTCAAGCGCTGTTGCAATTAAAAAAGCAATATTGTGATCGAAAAAGGTGTTTAGAATGTGCGATAGGTAAGAGAATGATGAAATGATTTTGTATTTTTGTACTTATTAAAGTGCAAAAAAGGTATGATAAATAATATTAGGTATTTTTTTGAAAAACACGGGTTTAAGGTGTCTTCTCGTATTGGGGATAGATTGGGAATTAAAGCAACGCGTATTAGGTTGTTTTTTATCTATTTGTCCTTTTTTACATTGGGGTTAGCCTTTCCTCTATACTTGACAATAGCTTTTTTTGCGAGAATTAAAGATTTGATTTATACAAAGCGATCTTCTGTCTTTGATTTATAATTAGAGAGGTTAATAAAGCTTGTGTTGAGGTAAATAGTTTCAGTTTATATGTTTAAATCTCATCGTAACAAGTGGTATTATTACACTAAATCTCAACGTAGAGGAGTAGTCGTCTTCGTTATTCTTATTATTATAATTCAATTGTGTTTTATTGTTCTTTTCAAAACATCTTCCCCTGTCTTCGTAAATGATCGCGTTGTAGACATGGAAAAAATTACTCATCTAAATCAGCGAATAGATAATATTGCTACAATCTACACTAAGAAAAGAGATACTATTTATCCATTTAATCCCAATTTTATTTCTGACTTTAAAGGCTATTCACTTGGCATGTCTATAGAGGAAATAGATCGTTTATTGTCATTTAGAGCAGAGAACAAATACGTAAATTCCGCACAAGAGTTTCAATCGGTTACAAGAGTTTTGGACGAATGGTTGAAAAAATATAGTGTTTATTTCAAGTTCCCTGATTGGGTGTCTAATCCGAAGCCAAAAGTGAACTATGCAAAGTACAAGGAGGAAAAAGAGAAGGAAATCACACCTACTTGTATCAATGAAGCAACAGAGGAACTTCTGCAAAAAGTAAGAGGAATAGGACCCTATTATGCAAGTAAAATTGTAAAGGATAGGGAAAAGTACGGAGGATATGTTCATATGGATCAGTTGAGATTTGTGTATGGTCTGAATGATGAAACGATTAGTGAATTATTTAAATATTTTAAGGTTTTTACTGCTCCAAATGTCGAAAAGATTAATGTAAACGAAGCATCTATTAATGAATTGAAAAAATTACCCTATTTAAATTATTATATCGCAAGAGAGATCGTTAAATATAGAAGTATGCAAGAGGATTTTGTTAATAAGGAACAATTAAGGCAAATCGAAAACTTCCCCCTTGACAAAATTGACATAATTAGTTTATATTTGAAATTCACGAATTAAAACTATCAACCATGAATTTTGAATACAATGAAACGCAAGCGATGATTGCTCAATCAATAAGAGACTTTGCTGAGCAACATATTCGCCCATATATAATGGAGTGGGATGAAGCGCAAATATTTCCTGTCGACTTATTTAAAAAGTTAGGAGAAATGGGATATATGGGTGTTTTAGTTCCAGAGGAGTACGGTGGATCTGGGTTAAATTATCATGAATATATCACTATTGTAGAGGAGATTTCTAAAGTAGACTCGTCTATTGGTTTATCAGTAGCAGCACATAATTCACTGTGTACAAATCACATTCTTTCTTTTGCCAATGAAGAACAAAAGAAAAGATGGTTACCTAAATTAGCGACAGCGGAGTGGATCGGTGCATGGGGATTGACAGAGCATAATACTGGATCTGATGCAGGAGGGATGAGTACTACAGCTGTAAAAGATGGTGATCACTGGATTTTAAATGGAGCAAAGAACTTTATCACTCACGCGATCTCTGGTAACGTTGCAGTAGTTATCGTTCGTACAGGAGAGAAAGGTGATTCTCACGGGATGACAGCTTTCGTAGTAGAGAAAGGTACACCAGGATTCTCTAGTGGTAAGAAAGAAAATAAATTAGGAATGCGTGCATCTGAGACTGCAGAACTTATCTTTGATAACTGTCGCGTACCTGATGCTAACCGTTTAGGAGAAGTAGGAGAAGGGTTTATTCAAGCGATGAAAGTATTAGATGGAGGGCGTATCTCTATTGGTGCATTATCATTAGGTATTGCTAAAGGAGCTTATGAAGCAGCATTAAAATACTCAAAAGAGAGAGTTCAATTCGGAAAACCAATTAGCCAATTCCAAGCTATCGGTTTTAAATTAGCGGATATGGCTACAGAGATTGAGTGTTCTGAGCTATTATTACACAAAGCAGCTTTTTTAAAGAACAACAACAAACCGATGACTAAGATTGGAGCTATGGCGAAGATGTATGCGTCTGAAGTATGTGTGAAAGTATCTACAGAAGCGATCCAGATCCACGGTGGATATGGATATACTAAGGACTTCCCAGTAGAGAAGTTCTTCCGTGATTCGAAGTTGTGTACGATCGGAGAAGGAACTACAGAGATTCAAAAATTAGTTATCTCTCGTAATATTTTAAAAGACTAATCAGATTAGATGATATAGAAGAAAGGGAAGCTACTGAGCTTCCCTTTTTTGTTGTCGTTCGTGAAAGGCTGTTGCCATAAGGCTTAAAGCGCCATCCCCCACTATATTACACGCAGTGCCAAAACTGTCTTGTAGTGCGAATATGGTTAATACTAATGCTATCCCAGTATCATCGAAGCCTAGCATAGAGGTTATTAATCCTAAAGATGCCATTAGCGCTCCGCCAGGTACACCAGGTGCTCCTAAGGCAAATATACCTAGTAAAAGCACAAAGAGAATCAATGTACTAATATCAGGTAAATGCCCATAAAGGACTAAGGATACGGTCATCACAAAGAAGGTCTCTGTAACCATAGCACCACATAAATGTACATTCGAGAAGAACGGAATAGTGAAGTTCGTAATCTCTGGCTTTAATACCTTGCTCTTATGTGCTGATTGCAGTGCTACACCTAAGCTAGCCGCTGAAGACATCGTCCCTAATGCTGTTAGATAGGTCGGTCCATAATGTCTGAGTACTTCCCATGGGTTCTTTTTAGCGTACAGACCTGCGATCGTGTATAAGATGGTGATCCATACGATATGAGCTAAAATCACGATGATAATCACGATTAAGAAGATAGGTAATTGGGACTGTATGCTGCCTACATAACTAAGCAAAGCAAAATTACAGGCAATGTATAAGGGTAATAGGGGAACTAGTACTCTATTGACTAAGAGTAACACGATCTCTCTAAAGTGATCGAAGGCTACTTCTAATGGTTTAGACTGTGTCCATAGAATACCTAAACCTATCATGAGTGCAAGTACTAAGGAAGTCATCACATCGAATATAGGTGGAATGTCTAGTTTAAAGAGCATCTCTGGTAATGTTCTTCCCGTAGTAGCAGTAGAGGGTATGTCTAGCCAAGGTAATATAGTGTATCCTAATGAACCACTGAATAACCCTGCTCCGACACTCGATATATAAGCTATAGCTAAGGAAAACCCTATAATAACAGAGGACTTCTGATCTAGCTTAGCAATAGACGATACGATAAATCCTAAGATAATTAAGGGGACTAAAAATAAGATGAGTTGCCCTAAAATATGTTTTGTAGATAAGATGACTTGAAGTAGAATATCATTTAGATAAGGCCCTACTAATAGACCGATGATTACTCCTGATAGTAGTCTAACGATAGTATTGTTTACTAATTTCTTTAGCATAATATAGAGGTATAAAAAAGGGAAAGCACAGGCCTTCCCTCATTATCTTTATTTATCACTGTATTTTGTTACCATAAGGCTAAGTGCTCCATCTCCTGTAATATTACACGCGGTACCGAAGCTATCTTGTAATGCAAATATCGTTAAGGTCAGTGCGATACCAGCATCGTCAAAACCTAGTACTGAAGCAATGATACCTAATGAGGCCATTACAGTACCTCCTGGTACACCAGGTGCTCCGATAGCGAAGATACCTAATAGTAGTACGAATAAGATCATTGTCCCCATAGTTGGCAATCCGCCATATAATACTTGAGATACGGTCATCACAAAGAATACTTCTGTCAATACTGATCCACATAAGTGTATATTAGAGAAGAACGGTATAGTGAAGTTCGTGATCTCAGGCTTCAGTACTTTACTCTTGTGTGCAGACTGTAGTGCTACACCAAGAGAAGCCGCTGAAGACATCGTACCTACTGCTGTTAGATAAGCAGGAGGATAATGTTTAATTACTTCCCATGGATTCTTCCCAGAGTATATTCCCGCTATCGTATACAACACACCTAACCAAATGAAGTGTGCTACTATCACGATAAGTATCACAGTTAAGAACACAGGTAGCTGTGACTGTATAGACCCTTCATAGCTAAGTAATGCAAAGTTCGCCATGATATAGAATGGCAATAGTGGGACTAATACTCTATTCACTAATAACAATACGATATCTTTAAACGAATCGAAGGCACGCTCTAATGGTTTAGATTCTGTCCATAGAATACCGATACCGATCATTAAGGCAAGTGTCAGAGAAGTCATCACTCCGAATACAGGTGGAATGTCTAACTTAAAGAGCATTTCAGGTAATTCTTTCAGTGTCTCTACATTTTTCTCTATCTGTAAGTGAGGGATAATATTAAAACCTAATGTACTACTAAAGAATCCTGCTCCGATACTAGATAAGTAAGCAATAACAATAGAGAAACCGATTATGCTAGTCTTTCCCTTATCCAGTTTAGCGATAGAGGATACAACAAATCCCAAGATGATAAGAGGAACTAAGAATAAGATTATCTGCCCCAAGATATGTCTTGTAGATAGTGTTATCTGTAAAAGACTATCTGTAAGGTATGGACCAATTAATAACCCTGCTATTACGCCTAAAAGAAGTTTTACTATTGTATTACTAAAGAATTTCTTCATGTTCTGACACCTATATTTTTGATTAAAGTACTAAATTATTCAAAGCAAAGATATTTATAAACCTTGTTTTTTATTAGTCATTTTCAGAATATACCATATATATGGTAGTGGAGGTGGCACGGTATAATATAGGATGTTCGTAATGATATGTTTTTCTGGATATAGTTTGGTTCGGAGACAGATTTAGTATCGTTCGCAAAAGGGGTCTTTATCCTACTAAATACCGATGTTTTTCCGAACAGCTTCCGAACAAAGTGCTTAGTAAGGCGTAACAGATTTCTTATAAGCCTTGTCAATAAAGAGGTGATAAGGATTATCGTTTTTTTTTATGGTTATAAGTTAGCAAGAATAAATAAGCATCTCAAGATACCTAGCTATAGTTTATACACATCACTAAAACTGAGAACCGTTAACCGAAAACTGTTAACTAATCTCCGTTCGCGCAGTAAATACTCCCATTCACGCACTCATTTTTTCAGAAGTTGTGTTGTCAGATTACGTTTGTGATAGAATTAATCAAGAAAAAGATGAGAACACTACTATGTTTGTTATTAACCTTATGTGTAGGTGCTGTGCAGGCACAACAGATTCTGCTATCGGGTACAGTGGTAAACGATAAGAATAAACCAATCGAGAATGTGAATGTGTACCTTGAAGATAGCTTCGAGGGAGCATTGACTGATGCGAAAGGGTATTTCAGTTTTATAGTTACAGATACAGTAGTGAGGGGCGTGCTGAAGTTAATGCATGCACAGTATGGCAATCTCGATGTAGAAATCAATACAAAGGAGAATTATAATGAACATTTTGTGTTAAGTAGTCAATATGAGGTGATGGGAGAAATCCTTATTATCGCGAATAGCAAGAATAAAAGAGAACGCGCAGAGAGTATTGGGTTAAATGCAATGGATGTAGTGAGTACTGCTGGGAGTCCCGGTAATATTATGGGAGTACTAAGTACCATGCCAGGGGCGCAGACGAATGGAGAGGATGGGAGACTACTGATACGTGGAGGTAGAGCAGAGGAGAGTGGTATATTCGTCAATGGTGTAAGAGTGTTTCAGCCTTATACTTCTTCTGTAGGTAATGTACCTGTGCGCTCTAAGTTTAATCCGTTTCTGTTTAAGGGAATATCTTTCTCAGCAGGGGGGTATAGTGCAGAGTTTGGAGATGCGTTATCGGGAGTATTACAGTTAGATACATCAGATGAGATAGATCCATCGCGTAGAGACTACTCTATCTCTACTGTAGGAGGGAGCTTCGCACAGACACATCAGTGGGGCAAGAACTCACTGTCGTATAGTCTAAACTATCTAAACTTAGGAGCCTATACTGCAGTGGTAAAGCAGCGATATAATACTAAAAAACCTTTCTCTACAGCTTCTGGGGAGATGATGTATAAGCGCGAGATTAAGGATGGTGGATATAAACTATATACTGCTGTGGACTTCTCTACCATCAAGTATGAGCAAGAGATACAGCCAAGTAATCGAGTAGATACACTAGGCTTTAAGTCGAGTAATGTGTATATGAATAGTGTGTTCTTTAAGAAGCTTACTCCTTATATGCGACTTGATATTGGTACAGGGTTAGGGTATATGGATTATACAGGAGATAGCAATGATCTGAGCTTAAAGAAGATTAGTTGGGATGTGAATCAGAAGGTGAAGTTTTCTTATCAGTGGAATGGGCAGTTTCTGTCTTTTGTAGGGGTAGATGTACAGGCTTCTAAATTAGATTTGACGAGAAGTGAAGGGAGTAGAGCAGAAGCCTTTGGTACAGATACTAATAGATGGGCACTGTTTTTTGAGAACAATTGGAAGATAACGTCAGACTTGTCATTGAGGGCAGGTTTGAGAACGAGTAAGTATTCAGAAATATCAGATTGGACAGTAGAGCCACGTGCGATGTTGACTTATCAGGTGACACCTAAGCATCAGATGTCTTTTTCGTATGGGGTGTTTAATCAGGCTGTGAACTTAGAGCAGTCATTAGCAGTGAAACAAGAAGACTGGATGCAGGCTAACCATTATATACTGAACTATACTTATGAGTTTAGAAAGCGTCTATTGAGAGCAGAGATGTTCTATAAAGATTATAGTAAGTTGCTCTTAACGCCATTAGGTAAGCCAAGTGAGTATGCACAGTTAGGAGAGGGATATGCAAAGGGATTTGACTTGTTTTGGAAAGATAATATCACGTTTAAGAATTTTAGCTATTGGGTAACTTATACTTATATAGACTCTCAACGCAAAGAGATGTATTGGAACGAATGGATACAGCCGTCTTATGTAGTAAAGCACAACTTCTCTGTGGTGACGAAGTACTGGATAGATCAATGGAAATCTCAGGTGAGTATGACGTATAACTACAGTAGTCCACGTCACTTCTACGATATGAATACTACTAATAAAACTACTTATGAGAGTAGTCCGATACACAATGTGAGTATGAGTTGGGCTTATCTATTCAGTGGGCAAAAGATAGTGTACTTATCAGTAGATAATTTGTTAGGTAGAAATCCTGTATACGCTTATCAGTTTAATCAACGTG
This sequence comes from Myroides sp. LoEW2-1, assembly GCF_009767705.1. NCBI lineage: Bacteria > Pseudomonadati > Bacteroidota > Flavobacteriia > Flavobacteriales > Flavobacteriaceae > Myroides > Myroides sp. LoEW2-1. Next base: position 16,145 of record NZ_WSPP01000002.1, read on the forward strand.
GAGGACAACCAGATGTAACGAATGCCTCTGCGAAGCGATTTATATATGTAGGATTTATGTGGACGATAAGTGCAGATAAAAAGAAGAACCAATTGGAGAATTTGTAAAACAACAATACAAACAGTAGAGACATTGGAAACAACAGTTCGCGCAGTTCGTTTTTTAAGGGTTTAATCGTCAGTGTAGATTTATTGTGTAATTAAATAATTAGAAAGATGAGAAAGTTATTAATTTTATTATTCGGTGTATTTAGTGTAGTGAGTTTCGGACAATCTAAATACGAAGCAGGAATGCAAAAAGCGATGCAACAATGGCAAAGTGGGCAATCGAAAGAGGCAGTGGCTATGTTAGACCGTATAGCGATGTCTGATAAAGAGAACTGGATACCGGTGTACTACAAGGTGCTTATTAGTATCACAGGAGGGTTTAGTAATCCACAGGCTGATGCCGTAGAAGATATCGTGATGGCTAATCGCGTACTAATAGACCAATGGTTAGAAACAGGGGGAAGCGAGTGGTATGTACTGAAGGGAATGAATGAGACACTAGAGTTGATTACAGATCCGATGAATAAGGGGATGGTGCAGACTCCAATTATCAATAAAGCGTATGATAAGGCGATAGAGTTAGACCCTACTAATCCGAGAGCAGTGTATTCTGTGGCAAGTTTTCAGATTAATAGTGCTAAGTTTATGAAAGTAGATATGGATTATTACTGTAAGATGCTAGAGAAGTCGATAGAGCTATTCGATAAACAGGAGAGTGATGTGCCATTCTATCCATCATGGGGAAAAGATTGGGCATTAAAAACACAAGAAATGTGTAAAGTGAAGTAAATTAGATGAGTTTGTAGTAAATTAGTATATGAAAAAAGTAGAAATGAATGTTAATTGGCGTAGACATATTGTATTGGCCTGTAGTATATCGGTACTGATCAGTTTGGTTATTTCGTATTTTACTTTTCGTAATAGCGAGTTAAGCTTGGGTGAGCTATTGATAAATTATCGTTTTTTGAAAAATACGTTTTTGTCTTTTGTATTGTCGATGTTGATTTACGCAGCTAATGTATTAACGAGTGCATGGGTGTGTAGGGTAATGGATAAACGAGATGCTAAAAATGAAATAGCTATGAGTAAGATTACTCGTAACGCTGTTTTTTTTGTCAATGGCATTTTGACATCTATAGTTTCTTATTACTTATTCTTGGCGCTAATTTTGAATTTATTTTATAGCTTGTCTTTTAAAGCTTTCTTTCTTGGGCAACATTTAAGTTTTGGCAATTTTTTAGGAGCATTGTTATTAAGTACTTTTATTTTGCTTATTGTGTTTACGTTTGCCTATCACGATGAACTTAGGTTGTTAGAATTAAAGAATAGAGAGATGGAGATAGAGCTACAAAAAAGTCAAATAGAAGGGATGAAAGAACAACTGTCTCCCCATTTCTTGTTTAACAATATGAATGTACTCATCAGTACAATCCAAGAAGATCCAGTAAAGGCAGAACAGTTTGCCCGTTCGTTCTCTAAGATATATAGATATGTATTAGAGAAGTTAGATTATCCCTTGTGTAACTTATCTGACGAAGTATCTTTTATAAGAGATTATGTCTATCTACTCAATGTGAGATATGATAATGCAATAGCATTTAGCATTAGTGAAGAGGTGATGAAGTATGATGATGTAGAAGTGCCTACCTTGAGTTTGCAACTATTGATTGAAAATGTAGTAAAGCACAATGTAATTCCTTCGGAGGGAAGTATTAGAGTAGAATTGCGTATAGAAGAAGGAGGGTTAGTACTGTGGAATGAAAAATATGCTAAGCCCAAAGAAGTGTATTCATCTGGACTGGGATTACAGAATTTGTCTAAGCGCAATAAGTTAATGGTGAAGCAAGATATTGAGATAAGTGATTTGGAAGATAGTTTTAGTGTTAGAATTCCTTTAGTTAGAATAGAGAGTTGATGAAAATAGTAATTATAGAAGATGAGAAACCTGCAGCGAGACTGCTGACAAGAGAGCTGGAGAAGTTAGGATTCGAGGTACAGCAGATATTGTATTCTGTAGGAGAGGCTATACTTTGGTTGATGCAACATGAGCATCCAGATTTGATATTTGCTGATATACAGTTAGCAGATGGATTATCTTTAGAGATATTCGAGCAAGTAGAGGTTAAGAGCGCTATTATCTTTGTCACAAGTTTTGATCATTATGCGATTAAGGCATTTAAGCTAAATAGCATTGATTATTTATTAAAACCGATAGAGCCAATAGAGTTGTTGGGTGCTATTAATAAATACAAGGCACAACAACGCAGTACAACACAGACGGTAGAGAGCCTCAGACACAGTATAGGGGGGAGTAACTATGCAAAACGGCTGATGATAAAAGTGGGAATGCAGATAAAGATGGTGTTGGTGGATGAGGTAGTATGTTTTTATAGAGAGGATAGAGGAGTATATATTTCGACAGTGGAAGGTAAGACTCATCTGTTAGATGAGGAGTCTCTAGAGGCTGTTATTAAAACGGTTAGTCCGAAGAAGTTCTTTCGGGTGAATAGATCTCAAGTAGTGAGCATCGATTATATAGAACAGATTATACAATTATCTACTTCTCGGTTAAAACTAACGATGAAGAATTATACAGCTGAGGTGATTGTGAGTAGAGAAAGAGTGGGTGAATTTAAGAGCTGGTTAGCGGAGAATTAGTTAGAAGTAAAACGAAAAATGCTGATGCTGAATAAAAAAAGTTGTTTTTTTATTGTGTTAGATAAAAAAAGCTTTACTTTTGCACCACTAAATGAGAGGAGGTGTATGAAAACATGTTGATCATTCCAATTAAAGACGGAGAAAATATCGATAGAGCACTAAAGCGCTATAAAAGAAAATTTGACAGAACTGGGACATTACGTCAGTTAAGATCTCGTCAGCATTTCACGAAACCGTCTGTACAAAAAAGAGACAAAATGCAAAAAGCTGCATATATCCAACACTTAAGAGATTCAGTAGAAATCTAAGATAGGGTTGTGAATAAAAAGCTAACCGTTGTAATAAAGTATTAACTTTGTTGCAACGGTTTTTTTATGGAAGAAAGTTTACAGAGATTTTTAGCGTATTTAGACAAGGAAAAGAATTATTCAGACAAGACGATTATTGCTTATAAGCGAGATATCGAATCTTTTATGGCTTTTTTGGAAGTCGAATGTGTGAGTTATAAGGAGGTAACTTATGATCAGGTTAGAGGCTGGTTGGTAGGGCTTGCAGAATCCGGTATTCAAAATAGATCTATTAATCGAAAGGTTAGTGCATTGCGCAGTTATTATAAATTCCTGATGCAGGTAAAAGAAGTTGAGTTGAATCCTCTTCAACTGCATCGCTCGTTGAAAGTGAAAAAGAGATTACAGTTGCCTTATAGTAAACAAGAGATTGAATTGGTGAGGGAAAGATTAGTTGCGGAAGAAGGATTTGATAGTTTGAGGGATTTGGTTATTGTAGAGTTGTTATATGGGTTGGGGTTGCGCCGAGCAGAGTTGGTAAACTTGAAAGTGAATGATATTGACTTCGACTTGCATCAAGTGAGAGTTGTGGGAAAAGGCAATAAGCGAAGAAATATACCAATGATAATGGAGTTAGAAGAATTGTTGAAAAGGTATATTAAAGTTAGGGATTTGGAAGTGAGTGAGATAGCTTGTGGAGGAGAGTTATTACTAAATAAAAGGCGGAATAAAATTGATGAAATGTTTGTTTATGGCGTAATAAATCGCTACTTTAGTGATACAACAAGTAAGGAAAAGAATAGTCCTCACGTGTTGAGACATTCGTTTGCAACTCATTTATTGGAGAATGGAGCGGATATAAATTCAATTAAAGAATTAATGGGGCATGAAAGTTTGTCAACTACACAAATGTATGCGCAAGTCAATTTATCTGAATTGAAGAAAGTGTATAAGGCGACACATCCCCGAACGAAGAAGAATAAAGATTAACCTTTAAAATCGTTAGTTATGAAAGTAAACATTCAGGCTGTAAATTTCAATGTAGATCGCAAGTTGGTAGATTTTGTCAATGAGCGTTTGGCTAAAGTGGAAAAATTTTATGATAAAGTAGTTTCAGTTGATGTTTTTCTAAAATTAGAGAACTCTAGTGATAAGGAAAACAAAACGGCAGAGATGAAATTGTTGGTGCCAGGTGATGAGATGATAGTGAAAAAAACAAGTAAAAGTTTTGAAGAGAGTGTGGACTTAGGAGCCGACGCTTTAGAGCGTTTAGTTGTGAAATTCAAAGAAAAACAGAAGTTATAATAATTGAAAAAAATAAGTAAATTGTTTTTTTTAATCAATAAAATATATACATTTGCAGTCCGTTAGAAATAGCGGACTTTTTCTATTGAGTCAATTGCCGGTGTAGCTCAGCTGGCTAGAGCAGCTGATTTGTAATCAGCAGGTCGTGGGTTCGAGTCCCTCCATCGGCTCAAGGAAAAGCAATATCAAACACAGTTTGAGGGGAGATACTCAAGCGGCCAACGAGGACGGACTGTAAATCCGTTGGGAAACCTTCGCAGGTTCGAATCCTGCTCTCCCCACCACTAAATATAAGAGACAAAAGCCGGTGTAGCTCAGGGGTAGAGTGCTTCCTTGGTAAGGAAGAGGTCACGGGTTCAAATCCCGTCATTGGCTCAGGTTTTTTTATTATATTTGAACACTAATTATATAACTAAGATTAAATTATTAAATCATGGCAAAGGAAACTTTTGATCGTTCGAAGCCGCACTTAAACATCGGTACTATCGGACACGTTGACCACGGTAAAACTACTACTACAGCTGCTATTACTAAAGTATTAGCTGATGCAGGATTCTCTGAGGCTCGTTCATTTGATTCAATTGATAACGCTCCAGAAGAAAAAGAGCGTGGTATTACAATTAATACTTCTCACGTAGAGTACCAAACAAAAAACCGTCACTATGCGCACGTTGACTGTCCAGGTCACGCGGATTACGTGAAAAACATGGTTACTGGTGCTGCTCAAATGGATGGTGCTATCTTAGTAGTTGCTGCTACTGATGGACCAATGCCACAAACACGTGAGCACATCCTTTTAGGACGTCAGGTAGGTATTCCAAGAATCGTTGTATTCTTAAACAAAGTTGACTTAGTTGATGATGCTGAGTTATTAGAGCTTGTTGAGATGGAAGTAAGAGATTTATTATCTTTCTACCAATACGATGGTGATAATGGACCAGTAGTTAAAGGTTCTGCTTTAGGAGCTTTAAACGGAGAGAAACAATGGGTTGATGCATTATTAGAGTTAATGGAAGAAGTTGACAACTGGATCGAAGAGCCAGTACGTGATAACGAGAAACCATTCTTAATGCCAGTAGAAGACGTATTTACAATTACAGGACGTGGAACTGTTGCTACAGGACGTATCGAAACTGGAGTTGCTAATACAGGAGATGCTGTTGAAATCATCGGTATGGGAGCTGACAAATTAACTTCTACAATTACAGGAGTTGAGATGTTCCGTAAAATCTTAGACCGTGGAGAAGCTGGAGATAACGTAGGTTTATTATTGAGAGGTATTGACAAAACTGATATCCGTCGTGGTATGGTTATTTGTAAACCAGGTTCAGTAAAACCACACGCTAAATTCAAAGCTGAGGTTTATATCTTGAAAAAAGAAGAAGGTGGACGTCACACTCCATTCCATAACAACTACCGTCCTCAATTCTACGTTCGTACAACTGACGTAACTGGAACAATCCAATTACCAGAAGGAACTGAGATGGTTATGCCTGGGGATAACTTAACTATCACTGTTGAGTTGTTAAGCCCAATCGCTTTATCAGTAGGTTTACGTTTCGCTATCCGTGAAGGTGGTAGAACAGTAGGTGCTGGTCAGGTAACTGAAATTTTAGACTAATTTATTAGTATAAATAAATTTTAAAGTCAGCGGGACTACCGCTGACTTTTATTAACAAACGGGTGTAGTTCAAGGGTAGAATAGCGGTCTCCAAAACCGTTGATGGGGGTTCGAATCCCTCCACCCGTGCAAAAAAGATTTATCATGAAAGTTTTTAATTACATATCAGAGTCTTTTACAGAACTTAAAACAAATGTAACTTGGTCACCATGGTCGGATGTACAACGTTATACAATTATTGTAGCTATTTTTGCAGTATTGTTTTCGCTGGCAACTTGGGGTGTGGATACACTTTTTGCAGATTTGTTAGGTATATTCTATAAATGGGCTAAAGCATAAGAAAAAATATTATGGCTGATACAAGCGTAAAAAAATGGTATGTAATCAGTACAGTCAGCGGACATGAATTGAAGGTTAAGAATTATATCGAAACTGAGATTGCTCGCTTAGGACTTTCTGATTATCTATCTCAAGTCTTAGTGCCTACCGAGAAGGTTGTTAGTGTTACTAAAGATGGAAAAAAGAAAACGACAGAACGTGTATATTTTGCAGGATATGTTTATATCGAAGCTAATTTAACAGGTGAAGTTCCTCACGTTATTAAATCAATACCAAGTGTAATTGGTTTTTTAAGCGAGAAAAAAGGAGGAGAGCCATTGCCAGTTAGAGAGGCTGAAGTTAATCGTATCTTGGGAAGAGTAGACGAGCTTTCTGTTAAAGTTGACATGGGTGTTATACCATTCAAAGAAGGAGAGAATGTAAAAGTGATTGATGGTCCATTTAATGGATTTGATGGAGTTGTTGAAAAGATTAACGAAGAAAAACGCAAGTTGGAAGTTATGGTTAAGATTTTCGGAAGAAAGACTCCATTAGAGTTGACTTTTACGCAAGTTGAAAAATTATAATGTTACATATAAACGCATCTTGCTTCCAAAAGAGATGTGCTAAATTTTTGAAAAATGGCAAAAGAAATTAGTAAAGTAGTTAAACTACAAGTTAAGGGAGGTGCTGCGAACCCATCGCCACCGGTTGGACCTGCTTTGGGGGCTGCTGGAGTTAATATCATGGAGTTCTGTAAGCAATTTAATGCTAGAACACAAGATAAACCTGGCAAAGTGTTACCAGTACAAATTACTGTGTACAAAGACAAATCTTTTGATTTTGTTGTTAAAACGCCACCTGCTGCTGTTCAATTATTAGAGGCTGCGAAAGTGAAATCTGGATCTGGAGAGCCAAATAGAAAAAAAGTAGCTAGCGTAACTTGGGATCAAGTTCGTGCTATTGCAGAAGATAAAATGCCTGACTTAAATGCATTTACAGTTGAAGCAGCTATGAGTATGATAGCTGGTACTGCAAGATCTATGGGTATATCAGTAACAGGAAATGCTCCTTTTTAATTGTAAAAGAAAGAAGAAATGGCAAAATTAACGAAAAAGCAAAAAGAAGCAGCTGCTAAGATCGAGAAGAACAGATTATATTCTTTAACTGATGCATCTGCGTTGATTAAAGAAGTTGCATCTGCAAAATTTGACGAATCTGTAGATATCGCTGTGCGTTTAGGTGTAGATCCTCGTAAAGCTAACCAAATGGTTCGTGGAGTTGTAACTTTACCACACGGAACAGGTAAAGACGTTAGAGTATTAGCATTAGTAACTCCTGATAAAGAAGCGGAAGCTACTGCAGCTGGAGCTGACTATGTAGGACTTGACGATTATTTACAAAAAATTAAAGATGGTTGGACAGATGTTGATGTTATCATCACTATGCCTGCTGTAATGGGTAAATTAGGTCCTTTAGGACGTGTTTTAGGTCCAAGAGGTTTAATGCCTAACCCTAAGACTGGTACAGTAACTATGGACGTTGCGAAAGCAGTTCAAGAAGTGAAAGCTGGTAAAATCGATTTTAAAGTTGATAAAACTGGAATTGTTCACGCGGCTATCGGAAAAGCATCTTTTGATGCTGAGAAAATCGCAGACAACGCAGCTGAATTAATTCAAACATTAATCAAATTAAAACCAACTGCAGCTAAAGGTACTTATATCAAGTCTATTCATATATCTAGTACTATGAGCCCTGCTATTGCTTTAGATCCTAAAGCAGTATAATTGGTAGATAAAAATTACACGTATGACTAGAGAACAAAAAGCAGTAGCGATAGAGGATTTAAAAGCTAAATTAGCTGATAATAACATTATTTACATCGCTGATATTTCGGGATTAAATGCAGAGGTTACTTCTGGATTAAGAAAAGCTTGTAACAAAGCTGGAATTAAGTTAGAGGTTGTTAAAAACACATTGCTTGCAAAAGCTATGGAATCTTCTGATAAGAACTATGAAGAGCTTCCTTCTACTTTAAAAGGAAATAGCGCTATTATGTTTGCTGAAGTAGCTAATGCTCCAGCAAAAGTTATTAAAGATTTCCGTAAAAAAGGTGACAAACCTCTTTTTAAAGGAGCTTACATCAACGAAGAAATTTATGTTGGAGATAACTTATTAGATACATTAGTAGCTATTAAATCTAAAGAAGAAGTTATTGCAGAAATCATTGGATTACTACAATCTCCAGCTCAAAGAGTTATTTCAGCTCTACAAAATCAATCAAAAGACGAAGAATAGTATATCTATTGAAAGTCTTTCATTGTTCACATAACGAACGCACATTAATAAATTATATTTTTACAAATCATTAAAAGATAGAAAAATGGCAGATTTGAAACAATTCGCAGAACAATTAGTTAACTTAACAGTTAAAGAAGTTAACGAATTAGCAACTATATTAAAAGACGAGTACGGAATCGAACCAGCTGCTGCAGCAGTAGTTGTTGCTGGTGGTGCTGACGGTGGTGCTGCTGAAGAGCAAACTGAATTTACAGTTGTATTGAAAGAGGCAGGAGCTTCTAAATTAGCTGTAGTTAAAGCTGTTAAAGAATTAACAGGTTTAGGATTAAAAGAAGCTAAAGATATCGTAGATTCTACACCAGCTAACATCAAAGAAGGAGTTTCTAAAGATGAGGCTGAAGGTCTTAAAAAATCATTAGAAGAAGCTGGAGCTGTAGTTGAGCTTAAATAAGCTTTCTTTCTAAAATATTCTAGGTTTAGGCCTTGGGAGCATTCCCAATGGCCTAAACCATTTTGCGTATAAAGCGATTTGTACGCTATTATTCAAATTCTAATCAAAATTTTTTGTCCATTGATGATCACAAATCAGACTGAAAGATTAAATTTTGCTTCTACGAAGAATATTCCTGCTTACCCAGATTTCTTGGATATTCAGGTTAAATCCTTCAAAGATTTCTTTCAATTAGAAACGAAGTCCGAAGAGAGAGGCAAAGAAGGTTTGTACAATACCTTCATGGAGAACTTCCCGATTACTGATACAAGAAACCAGTTCGTGTTGGAGTTCCTTGATTATTTTGTTGATCCTCCTCGTTATTCTATTGAAGAATGTATTGACAGAGGACTAACTTACAGCGTTCCGCTAAAAGCGCGCTTGAAGTTATACTGTACTGACCCTGAACACGAAGATTTTGAAACTATCGTTCAAGATGTTTATTTAGGAACAATACCGTATATGACTCCAAGTGGTACTTTTGTAATCAATGGAGCTGAGAGAGTCGTTGTTTCACAGTTACACCGTTCACCTGGTGTTTTCTTTGGACAATCATTTCATGCTAATGGTACTAAATTGTATTCAGCGAGAGTTATTCCTTTTAAGGGATCATGGATTGAGTTTGCTACCGATATTAATAGCGTGATGTATGCTTATATCGATAGAAAGAAAAAGTTACCAGTGACAACTTTATTCCGTGCTATCGGATTTGAAAGAGATAAAGATATCCTTGAGATTTTCGATTTAGCGGAAGAGGTTAAAGTATCAAAAACTGGTTTAAAGAAATACATCGGCCGAAGACTTGCTGCTCGTGTTTTAAACACTTGGCATGAAGACTTCGTAGATGAGGATACTGGAGAGGTTGTTTCAATTGAAAGAAATGAGATTATCTTAGACCGTGATACAGTCCTAGATAAAGATAATGTCGAAGAAATCATTGAGGCTAACGTTAAGACTATCCTTATACATAAAGAGGACAATAATCAGGCAGATTATGCCATCATACATAATACTTTACAAAAGGACCCTACTAACTCTGAAAAAGAGGCAGTAGAGCATATCTACCGTCAGTTGCGTAATGCTGAACCGCCTGATGAGGAGACTGCACGTGGTATTATTGACAAATTGTTCTTCTCTGATCAACGTTACAATCTAGGTGAAGTTGGTCGTTACAGAATGAACAAAAAACTTAATCTTGATACCCCTATTGATAAACAAGTTTTAACAAAAGAAGATATTATCACTATTGTTAAGTACTTGATTGAATTAATTAACTCAAAAGCTGAGATTGATGATATTGACCACTTATCTAACCGTCGTGTTAGAACTGTAGGTGAGCAATTATCTGCTCAGTTTGGTGTTGGTTTAGCTCGTATGGCTAGAACAATTCGCGAGCGTATGAATGTACGTGACAACGAAGTGTTTACTCCTATCGATTTGATTAACGCTAAGACTTTATCGTCAGTTATTAATTCATTTTTTGGAACAAATCAGTTGTCTCAGTTTATGGATCAAACGAACCCATTGGCTGAGATCACTCACAAACGTCGTTTATCTGCTTTAGGACCTGGAGGTTTATCTAGAGAGAGAGCTGGTTTCGAGGTTCGTGACGTTCACTATACTCACTACGGACGTTTATGTCCTATTGAGACTCCTGAGGGACCAAACATTGGTCTTATTTCTTCTTTAGCTGTATACGCTAAAGTAAATAATATGGGATTCATCGAGACTCCTTATCGTCCTGTAGTTGATGGTAAAGTAGATATCGTTAATGAGCCTGTTTACTTAAGTGCAGAAGAGGAAGAAGGAATGTTAATTGCACAAGCAAACGTTCCTGTTGATACTGAAGGAAGAATGACGGAAGAAAGAGTAGTTGTTAAAGAGGAAGGGGATTTCCCTGTGGTTGAACCTAAGGATATACATTATACCGACGTTGCACCAAACCAAATTGCTTCTATTTCTGCTTCATTGATTCCTTTCTTAGAGCATGATGATGCGAACCGTGCGTTGATGGGATCTAACATGATGCGTCAAGCTGTTCCTTTATTACGTCCAGAATCTCCAATTGTAGGTACTGGTTTAGAAAGACAAGTTGCTTCTGATTCACGTGTTTTAATTAATGCTGAAGGAGATGGAACTGTTGAATATGTAGATGCTCAGAAAATTATTATTAAGTATGATCGTACGGATGATGAGCGATTGATTAGCTTTGATCCAGATGAGAAATCTTATAATTTAATTAAGTTTAGAAAAACGAATCAAAGTACTTGTATTAACCTAAAACCAATCGTTAGAAAAGGTGATAGAGTAACTAAAGGTCAAGTGCTTTGTGATGGATACGCTACCCAAGCTGGAGAGTTAGCATTAGGTCGTAATCTACAAGTGGCTTTTATGCCATGGAAAGGTTATAACTTTGAGGATGCTATCGTAATCTCTGAGAAAGTAGTGAGAGAGGATATCTTTACATCTATTCATATCGATGACTATACTTTAGAAGTTAGAGATACTAAATTAGGTAATGAAGAATTAACTAATGATATTCCTAACGTTTCTGAAGAAGCAACAAAAGATTTGGATGAAAACGGTATGATCCGTATTGGTGCTGAAGTGAAACCTGGTGATATTTTAATTGGTAAGATTACTCCTAAAGGAGAGTCAGATCCAACACCAGAAGAAAAATTACTTCGTGCTATTTTCGGTGATAAAGCTGGGGATGTTAAGGATGCTTCATTAAAAGCTTCTCCTTCATTAAGAGGAGTTGTATTAGATAAAAAGTTATTTGCACGTGCAGTAAAAGATAAACGTAAACGTTCTAAAGATAAAGATGAATTGGCTTTACTTGAAACTAAGTTTGAAGTTAAGTTTAACGAATTGAAAGAGCGTTTAGTTGAGAAATTATTCTTTATCGTAAATGGAAAAACATCTCAGGGGGTGTTAAACGATTTAGGAGAAGAAATTTTACCAAAAGGTAAGAAGTTTACTCAAAAAATGCTTTATGCTGTTGATGACTTTGCTCATTTAACAAAAGGTCAATGGACAACTGATGAGGATGCTAATGATATGATTACTGATTTAATCCACAATTACAAGATTAAATTGAATGATCTACAAGGGGTACTTAGAAGAGAGAAATTCATGATTACTGTTGGAGATGAGTTACCATCAGGAATTCTTAAATTAGCAAAAGTTTACATTGCTAAGAAAAGAAAACTACGTGTGGGAGATAAAATGGCAGGACGTCACGGTAACAAAGGTATCGTTGCGAGAATCGTTAGAGACGAGGATATGCCATTCTTAGAAGATGGTACACCAGTTGATATTGTGTTGAACCCATTAGGGGTACCTTCGCGTATGAACATTGGTCAGATTTATGAAACAGTTTTAGGTTGGGCAGGTCTTAAATTAGGTAAGAAGTATGCTACACCAATCTTTGACGGTGCAGAATTAGATCAGATTAATGAGTTAACTGATGAAGCTGGTATTCCAAGATTCGGACACACTTACCTTTATGATGGAGGTACAGGTGAGAGATTCCACCAAAGAGCTACAGTGGGTGTTATCTACATGTTGAAATTAGGTCACATGGTTGATGATAAAATGCACGCACGTTCTATTGGTCCTTACTCGTTGATTACTCAACAACCATTAGGAGGTAAGGCTCAATTTGGAGGTCAACGTTTTGGAGAGATGGAGGTATGGGCTTTAGAGGCTTATGGTGCATCAAGTACATTACGTGAGATTTTGACGGTGAAATCAGATGACGTTATTGGTAGAGCGAAAACTTACGAAGCTATCGTTAAAGGGGAAACTATGCCAGAACCAGGACTACCTGAATCATTCAATGTATTAATGCATGAATTAAAAGGTCTTGGATTAGACATCAGATTAGAAGATTAAACTAAGATAATAGAGTAAGCAGTACTTTACTGCTTACTCTTAATATCATACACTTTAACAAGTAAGTTTACCATGAATAAAAATAAAGAGAAAAATACCGTTAAAAGGTTTAATAAAATCTCAATCGGTTTAGCTTCACCTGAATCGATTCTTGCTGAATCAAGAGGGGAAGTTTTAAAACCAGAAACTATTAACTATCGTACTCATAAACCTGAGAGAGATGGTCTTTTCTGTGAACGTATTTTCGGACCTGTAAAAGATTATGAGTGTGCTTGTGGTAAGTATAAAAGAATCCGTTACAAAGGGATCGTATGTGACCGTTGTGGGGTTGAAGTTACTGAGAAAAAAGTACGTAGAGATCGCGTAGGACACATTAACTTGGTTGTTCCAATCGCTCATATCTGGTACTTCCGTTCTCTTCCAAATAAGATTGGTTATATCTTAGGATTACCATCTAAGAAATTAGATATGATAATCTATTATGAGCGTTATGTTGTTATCCAAGCGGGTATTGCAAAAGACGCTGAAGGTGAACCTATCAAACGTTTAGATTTCTTAACTGAAGAAGAGTATTTGAATATCTGTGATACTCTTCCGATGGAAAATCAATATTTAGATGACAATGATCCTAATAAATTCATCGCTAAAATGGGTGCTGAATGTATTATGGATTTATTGGCAACTACTGACTTAGATGAATTGTCATATACACTGCGTCATGCTGCTAATAATGAAACATCTAAGCAAAGAAAAACTGAGGCATTAAAACGTTTACAAGTTGTAGAGTCTTTCCGTGAATCAAATTTGAATCGCGAGAACAGACCTGAGTGGATGATCTTGAAAGTTATTCCAGTTATTCCACCTGAATTACGTCCATTAGTTCCATTAGATGGAGGTCGTTTTGCAACTTCTGATTTGAATGACTTATATCGTCGTGTAATTATTAGAAACAACCGTTTAAAACGATTAATGGAGATTAAAGCTCCTGAAGTTATTTTGCGTAATGAAAAACGTATGCTTCAAGAAGCTGTAGATTCTCTATTTGACAACACAAGAAAATCTTCTGCTGTTAAAACTGAATCTAATCGTCCATTAAAATCTTTATCTGATTCGTTGAAAGGTAAACAAGGTCGTTTCCGTCAGAACTTATTAGGTAAACGTGTTGACTATTCTGCTCGTTCAGTAATTGTTGTTGGACCTGAGTTAAAGTTATACGAGTGTGGATTGCCAAAAGATATGGCTGCTGAACTTTACAAACCTTTTGTTATTCGTAAGTTAATAGAAAGAGGTATCGTAAAAACAGTAAAATCTGCAAAGAAAATTATAGATAAGAAAGAGCCTGTTGTTTGGGATATCTTAGAGAACGTGATTAAAGGACATCCAGTTCTTTTGAACCGTGCTCCTACGTTACACAGATTGGGTATTCAAGCTTTTCAACCTAAGTTGATTGAAGGTAAAGCAATTCAGTTACACCCATTAGTGTGTACTGCATTTAATGCCGATTTCGATGGTGACCAGATGGCTGTGCATTTACCATTAGGACCTGAAGCTATTTTAGAGTCTCAATTGTTAATGTTAGCTTCTCACAATATCTTGAATCCTGCAAATGGTGCTCCTATTACTGTACCTTCTCAAGACATGGTACTTGGTCTATACTATATGACTAAGTTACGTAAGTCTACACCAGAGGAAATTGTAAAAGGAGAAGGTCTTACTTTCTATTCTGTAGAAGAAGTACACATTGCTATTAATGAGGGTAAATTAGATTTGAATGCAGGTGTTAAAGTTAGAGCTAAAGACTATAACGCTGAAGGAGAGTTAGTTTATCAAATTATTGAAACTACAGCTGGTAGAATCTTATTTAACGAGGTTGTACCTGAGGTAGCAGGATATATTAATGAAGTATTGACTAAGAAATCTTTAAGAGATATTATTGGTCGTATTTTAAGTATCACTGATGTGCCTACTACGGCAGCATTCCTTGATGATATTAAGAACATGGGATACGGTTACGCATTCCGTGGTGGTTTATCATTCAGTTTAGGTGATATTATGATTCCTGGACGTAAACAAGAATTAATTGATGATGCGAACCAACAAGTAGATCATATTACGATGAACTATAACATGGGTCTTATCACAAATAATGAGCGTTACAATCAGGTAATTGACGTTTGGACATCTACAAACGCAATGTTAACTGAGCTTGCGATGAAGAATATCCGTGAGGATAAACAAGGGTTTAACTCTGTGTACATGATGCTTGATTCTGGAGCGCGTGGTTCTAAAGAGCAGATTCGTCAGTTAACTGGTATGCGTGGTTTGATGGCTAAGCCTAAAAAATCTACTGCTGGTGGTGGTGAGATTATTGAAAACCCAATTCTTTCTAACTTTAAAGAGGGACTTTCGATTTTAGAGTACTTTATTTCTACGCACGGTGCACGTAAAGGTCTTGCCGATACGGCATTAAAAACTGCGGATGCTGGTTACTTAACTCGTCGTTTACACGATGTTGCACAAGATGTAATTGTAAATAGTGAAGATTGTGGTACTTTAAGAGGAATCGAAGTTAAAGCTCTTAAAAAGAATGAGGAAGTTATTGAATCATTAGGAGAAAGAGTATTAGGTCGTGTTTCATTGAATGATGTAGTGAATCCATTAAACTCTGAAATCATTGTACACGCAGGTCAAGAAGTTAGTGAAGCAATTGCTAAAGCTATTAATGCTGCACCAATTGAGTCAATCGAGGTTCGCTCTCCATTAACTTGTGAGGCTAAAGCTGGTATTTGTTCTCAGTGTTATGGACGTAACTTAGCTACTGCTAAGATGGTTCAAAAAGGTGAGGCAGTTGGAGTTGTTGCAGCTCAATCTATTGGTGAGCCTGGTACACAGTTAACATTAAGAACGTTCCACGTTGGGGGTACTGCAGGTAATATTTCAGAAACTTCAAGTATCAACTCTAAGTTTAAAGGTCGTCTTGAAATGGAAGACTTAAAAACAGTTAAAGGAGAGGATAATGAAGGGAAAGTTATTGATATCGTTATTTCTCGTTCGACTGAGGCTAAATTATTTGATGTTAATACAGGTATTTTATTAACTACGAATAATATTCCTTACGGTTCTACAATCTATGTTGAGGATGGAGCTATTGTTGAAGAGGGAACTACTATCTGTAAATGGGACCCTTATAATGGTGTAATTGTTTCTGAGTTTACTGGTAAGATTGCTTACGAAGATATCGAGCAAGGACAAACGTTCATGGTTGAGATCGATGAGCAAACTGGATTCCAAGAGAAAGTTATTACTGAGTCAAGAAATAAAAAGTTAATTCCTACTTTATTAATTTATGGTAAAGATGGTGAGTTAATACGTTCTTACAACTTACCAGTAGGGTCACACTTAATGGTAAATGATGGTGAGAAAATTAAAGCTGGTAAAGTTTTAGTTAAGATTCCTCGTCACACATCTAAAGCTGGGGATATTACAGGAGGTCTTCCAAGAATTACAGAGTTATTAGAAGCTCGTAATCCTTCAAACCCTGCTGTTGTTTCTGAAATAGATGGTGTTGTATCTTTTGGTAAGATTAAGAGAGGTAACCGCGAAATCATCGTTGAGTCTAAAACAGGTGATGTTAGAAAATACTTAGTTAAGTTATCTAATCAAATTCTTGTTCAAGAAAATGACTTCGTTAAAGCTGGTATGCCATTATCTGATGGAGCTATTACTCCGGAAGATATCTTAAGAATTCAAGGGCCTTCTGCTGTTCAACAGTACTTGGTTAATGAAATTCAAGAGGTTTACCGTTTGCAAGGTGTAAAAATTAGCGATAAACACTTCGAGGTTGTTATTCGTCAAATGATGCGTAAAGTGCAGATTCAAGATCCAGGGGATACTTTATTCTTAGAGGATCAATTAGTACACGCAAGTGATTTTATCGAAGAGAACGATAGATTATTCGGAATGAAAGTAGTTGAAGATGCTGGTGAATCTGAAAATCTAAAAGAAGGACAAATTGTTACAATGAGAGAGTTACGTGATGAAAACTCTTTATTAAGACGTGAAGATAAGAACTTAGTTGTTGCGCGTGATGTAATGCCAGCTACAGGTACTCCAATTCTTCAAGGTATTACTAGAGCTTCATTACAGACAAAATCATTTATCTCTGCTGCTTCTTTCCAGGAAACAACAAAAGTATTGAACGAAGCTGCTGTTGCTGGTAAGGTTGATACATTAACAGGATTGAAAGAGAATGTTATTGTTGGACATAGAATCCCTGCTGGTACAGGTATGAGAGATTACGACAATATTGTTGTAAGTTCTTTAGAGGAGGATGGTATCCTTTAATAATTAAATAAATATAAGATTATGAGTGAAGATCATAAATTTGACATTGAGCTTGATGAGCTAACTGCCGAGGGTACTTTTAGTAATCTTGCAATAATTAATCATTCAAACACTGAGTTTGTTGTTGATTTTGCTAGTGTTATGCCTGGAGTTCCTAAAGCTAAGGTGAAATCTCGTATTATTTTAACTCCCCATCATGCTAAGCGATTAGCAAATGCCTTGTTAGATAATCTACAAAGATTTGAAGCAGCTAATGGTGAGATTAATGACAGTGGTAGTGTTTTTGATCCGAACTCTGTAAGCTTTGGACCTAAAGGAAAAGCATAATTTTATATCATCATATCTAAACCCCCTATTCATTTGAGTAGGGGGTTTTCTTTTTATAAAATAAAAAGGGCGCTTATGGTATAGCGCCCTTTTAAATTGTAAAAAAATAAAGCAAAAAAAATAAAATAATACTTGTGCTTGCCTTACATAAATAGAGGTTTATGGCTTTCTCTTTGTACTTTCTGTACCTATTATGTCATACAAACTATAATCTTTATTTTCTTACAATTAGTTATATATAATGAAGATTTATTCGAAATTACATTGCAGTTTTATCGTTGCAAGTATAGTTTTTAGCCTACCAAAATTTGTTGGCTCTTTTGAGATACTGTCTATGTTTTTTTCGTAGAATTCTATTAGCTCTATTGCTTTTCGATAGTATTTTTTCGAGTTACTATAATCTTTAAGATCATAGCTGAGCTGACTTATTCTGATGCATGATTCGATGTAGTAACTATAGATAGGAATATTGCTCAATAAACATTTCCAATAGTTAGTCTGCATCAGTTCTGCTCTAGTAAAGGCTTCAATGTATGAATACAGGGCTTCTTCTTTTTTGCCTGTCTCTATCAGTTTGTCAGCTGTAGCTTGTTTAAGCTTCCAAGATTCTTCTACAAATTTTAGACAGTTTATACTCATTATAATAAATTTTGGTTAGCAAATTCCCAATTGATTATTTCCCAAAAGCCTTCAATGAATTTTGGTCTTGCGTTTCTGTGATCTATGTAGTAGGCATGCTCCCATACATCTATAGTTAGTATTGGTTTCATGTTTTTTATTAATGGCGTGTCAGCGTCTTTCATTGGTAATATTTCAAGCTGTCCATTCATATTTAATGCTAACCATACCCAACCTGCTCCGAAAAGTTTTGTCGCTATTTCAGTGAATTGTTTTTTAAATTCTTCTATGGAATTAAAATCTCTTTCTATTAGTTCTTTTATTTTTCCATGTGGTTGCTCTGTCTTTTGGGGAGTTAAACACTTCCAATAGAATGAGTGATTAAAGTGTTGTGCTGCATTGTTGTAAATACCTGTTTCGCCTTTGTCAAAACTGACTTTGATAATGTTCTCTAAACTCTCATTCTCATATTGAGTATTTGTTATCAAATTATTAAGGTTGTTTACATAAGTTTGATGATGCTTTCCATAGTGATATTCAAATCCTTCTTTTGAGATAATAGGCTCAAAAGCTGTAGTTTCATATGGTAACTGTGGTAATGTGAATGTCATATCGTTGTTAGTTTTAAATTAGTTGTGTAAAAATATAAATTTAGACTCAACTAAAAAAATAATTAAGGGATTAATTGAAGATAAAATCTCTTAATGATTTCTTCATATTGGTTAACAGAGACTTAATCTGGAATTTTAAATTTTCATTTTAGAAATTATGTTATTTGTGATGCATTTGAATAGTTACTATTTGAATTATTAACAACACAAATAAGTAGAAATGAAAAAAGTTATTAGAAGTGGGCATGTTTTTTATTTTCTTGTAGGTACCTTGAGTTTATGTTCTATTCAATCAAGTTACGCCAATGATGATAAGCATTCCAACCACGTACATCAAAGTGTAATCAATGATGATCTTCAGCAACAGAATTTTATTGGGCAAGTTATTGACAATTTTGGTATCCCTTTACCTGGTGCTACTGTTTTACATTTAAAGTCAGGTAGTGCAACCAGTACTGAACTTGATGGACGTTTTAAATTTGAAAATTCATCGAATACTGAAAGTATTGAAGTAGAAGTTTCTTTTATTGGTTTCGAAACTCAACGTGTTACGTTACAAAAGGGTAAGTTTCTAAGAATAAACTTAAAGGAATCGAGTAATATGCTTAATGAGGTGGTTGTTACTGCACTTGGAATTAAGCGAGAGGAAAAGAAACTTGGTTATTCTCAACAAACTTTGAAGAATGAGGACCTTGAAAGAGCGCGATCTAATAGTTGGTCAGATGCATTAAAAGGTAAAGTAGCAGGAATGACTATGTTGTCTTCCAGTTCAGGACCAATGAATTCTACTCAGATTAAGCTTCGTGGTGATCGGTCATTAGATATGTCGAGTAATGGTGCTCTTGTTGTAATCGACGGAGTGGTTATGAATAATGATCTTTGGGATAGTGGAGCAAGTAGCTCATATATTAGTAATGATGCACCAGTTGACTATGGAAATGGAATTGCTGATATAAATCCAGATGACATAGAATCTATTACTGTTTTAAAAGGGCCAGGTGCAGCAGCTTTGTATGGTTCACGTGCTTCTAATGGTGTATTGATGGTAACAACAAAATCAGGTAAAAACCAGAAAGGTGTAGGAATTTCATTTAATTCTAATGTTAGTTTTGACGTAATTCAGCGTTGGCCAGATTATCAGTATAAGTATGGTCAAGGATCAGGGAAGAGTTTCGACAAGGATGGTAATCCATACTACTCATATGGCTTGTCTGAGGATGGTGGTAACACAGGAAGTACAAGTAGTGCTTTCGGACCTAAGTTCGACGGACAGTATTTCTTCCAGTATGACCCTCTAACAGAAGGGCAGGGAGAGGAACGCACATTGTGGCGACCTTACAAGAACAATATCAAAGATTTTTGGAGAACGGGAATGACTATGACGAATTCTTTGAGTCTTTCTGGGGGAAGCGACAAAGGAGATATCCGTTCAACGATCACGCATTCTAAAAATGAATGGATCATGCCAAATACAGGTTTTGATCGTACAACTGTGTCTACAAAGGCTAAATACGATATATCTAAAGGTGTAACGGTTAATGCCAATATGAGTTATACAAATAGAAAGAGTGATAACTTACCAGGTACAGGTTATGGAAACCATACTATAGGGTACTTTATGATATTTCAAAATCCCAATGTCGATTTAGATTGGTATCGTCCCATTTGGAAAAGTGGATATGAACAAATCGATCAGATACACCCTTTTAGTTCTTATATAGAAAACCCATATTTAATTGCCTATGAAACTACAAATCCTCTAAATACGAATACCTTAACAGGTAGTTTATCTGCCGATATTGATCTTGCTCCTAAATTAAAGTTAATGGTTCGCGGGGCTCTTAATTCTCGAAATGATAATAGAGAACAAAAGCGACCGTATAGTACTACTAAGTTTGGTAAAGGATACTATAAAACACAACAAATTAATTTCCAAGAAATCAATACAGATTTCTTATTGTCATATACCAATGATGATTCGGATTTATACAGTTATAGTGCGTCTTTTGGAGGGAATATGTTGAACTCTAAATACCACAGTGTGTCAGCTTATGTAGATGGGCTTGTAACCCCAGGAGTATATATGTTGGCAAATGGGATTAATAATCCAACTACGAATGTTAGCGATAGGGATTATAAAGTTAACTCTCTTTATGGGACAGCTTCATTTGGGTACAAGAATAAAGTCTTTGTAGATGCAACTTTGAGAAATGATTGGTCAAGTACACTTCAAAAGGGAAATTGGTCATTCATGTATCCTTCTGTTAATACAAGCTTTATTTTAAGTGATATTTTTAATCTACCTTCTGTGATAGATTACTCTAAATTGCGATTTTCTTTTGCTGAAGTAGGTAATGGTACTAAGCCATATCAAACGTTGCTGTATTATAGCAATAGTGCATTTGCAAGTTCTGCTACTTCACCTACAACCTTACACAATGATGACTTAAAGCCAGAACGCACAAGAAGTTATGAAATTGGTTATGAGCAAAGGATGTTCAAGAATCGCTTATCTTTTGACGTTACCTTGTATAAAACTAATACCGAGAACCAGATTTTAACGGTGCCTTTAAACTACGCAACAGGTTATAGTAAGAAAGTTTTGAATATGGGTGATATTCAGAACAAAGGTATCGAATTGATGGTGAGTGGTACTCCTGTTAAAACAAAACATTTCTCTTGGAGAACCTCTTTGAATTGGGCGAAGAATGAGAATAAGATATTGAGTTTGGCAGAAGAGTTTGAAGGAGGAGATGAACAAGTAATTGCTCAATCGGGTACAGCTTCAATCATTGCGAAGGTTGGAGGAAGTACAGGTGACTTATATGGAGCTAAGTTTGTTCGAAATGACCAAGGTCAAATTATCTACAATGACAAGGGATTGCCAGAACAATCGAATGATTTACACTATATCGGTAGCGCTTATGCTGATTGGACGATGGGATGGACGAATACATTAAAATACAAGAATGTAACTTTTAGCTTTACAATTGATGGACAGTATGGTGGAAAAGTTTATTCTCAATCGCATCACAAGATGAGTGAGCAAGGTAAGTTGAAACATACCTTATACGGTCGTGAGCAAGGGTACATCGTTGGAGATGGAGTAGTGCAAAATGGCGATGGTTCATTTTCTCCCAATACAACTCAAGTTGCACCAGCTGATTATTATAAAGAGTATTACCGTAGAGCTAATTTAGAGTCTAATACATTTGATGCCTCTTATGTGAAGTTAAGAGAGGTAAGCTTAGAGTACAGTTTTCCTAAAACTGTTTTAGATAAGTTGAGATTAAAAAAGTTAAGCTTATCAATCTTTGGACGCAACTTAGCTATGTTGTCAAATTTCCCTTTGTTTGATCCAGAAACGGCTGCTCTAAATGGTGGGTCGATGATGCCTGGAGTAGAGATGGGACAGATGCCTTCTCCTGCTACCTATGGTTTTAATTTGAAACTTGAAATATAATATATAAAGACATGAATTTTAAAAAGATATTTATAGCAATTGTTGGTGTATGTTCGATTGCAAGTTGTACTTCTGATTTTGAAGAAACAAATACTGATCCCAATCGTCTACAAGCGATTTACCCTTCTACCTTATTAAGCCCTATTATATATGAAGTGGCAAGTCATGGGATGTATAGAAGTTGGTCACACAACAATCACTTTATGCAAGATATTGTTGCCTTTCCAAGTAATACAGATGGAATACAACGATATGATTTTTCTGACGACATAGGTTCTTCTTCTTGGAATGCTTATTTCAGATGGATGAAGAATGCTCGTGATATGGAGGCTGAAGCAGTAAAGGTTGCTGATCCAAACTATCAAGCAATTGCCATTACACTGAGAGCATGGATGGCATCTAACCTAACAGATCTTTTTGGACCTATTCCTTATTTTGATTCTTCTAAAGGAGATGAGGGAGTATTGAAACCAAAATTTGACAAGCAAGAAGAAGTGTATAAAAGTTTGCTTGAGGAGTTAGAATATGCTAATTCATTGTACGATGTAAAGCGTCCTATGAACTTTAGACCTGACATATTATTTGTCGATCAGAGTACTTATTGGTTGCGTTGGCAAAAATTCACGAATAGCTTACACTTGCGTTTATTGTTAAGAGTATCGAACAAAGCTGAGATGAATGCTTATACAAAGATGGCAAACATTATCAATGATCCTATAAAGTATCCAGTAATAGAGAATAACCAAGAATCTGTTATTTTGGATATAACAGGAGTTACACCTAATGTATCGCCTTGGAGTCGTATTCAAGATTTTACGTTAAGTAGAAAAATGGCATCTTTCTTCCTTGACAATTTAGTTGACTTTAAAGATCCGCGTTTGCCTTTGTATGCTACAGAGGCTTATAGAGTTGTAGATAAGAAAAAGGTTTATATCGGATATAAGGGAATACCAAGTGCATGGGATGGACCAGACTCTCAATTTGATTATGAGGCTTCAGGGTTGAACAATATTATAGCAAAGAATCCTACTAAAGCACCAATTTTGACATATGCGGAATTGATGTTTATCAAGGCTGAATTGGGAGTTAAAGGTTATTTGAGTGATGCTAAACTGCATTATGAAGAAGGGGTGAAGTCAGCAATAACTCAGTATGGAATTGAAGTGCCAGCAGACTATTTTGAGAATGAAAAAGCAGCTTTTGACGGTACTTTAGAGAGAGTAATGTTGCAAAAGTACTATGCATTGTATATGGTTGATTATCAACAGTGGTTTGAGCATAAGCGTACAGGGTTGCCAAAATTACCTAAGACGCAGTCTATGTTGAATGACGGTAATATGCCTAATCGCTTTCCTTATCCTTTGTCTATTCGCAGTCAGAATAAAGATGAATATGAGAAGGTTAAAGCAGAGATGGGTGGAGATGATATTAATGTAAAAATGTGGTGGCAAAATTAGATAACGCGATATGAGTTTAAGACACAGCGTTATAAAGATTTTCTTTTCCTTGGATTTAGTGAAGTTGTAGTAAGCACTAATTTAAAATCTTAGAAGGATAAAGCCTTTTTTTACCAGTGAAATACACTTATAGTAATGAAAAGTATAGGTTATAAGTAATGATCCTTTAGGTGTAGTATTACACAAAGGAGTAAAAATATTGGAGAGAATAATAATAGGGAGAGCCTGAATTGATTAATCACCTATTTTTATTATCTCCAGCTTCCCAAGCGAAGTCAGTTGTTGTAGAAATTATAGATAGGTTTGGTAATATTTATAGTGAAATGTATTCTAATCAAGTAATACATGAAGTTTGGTTGTGGTTTTTTTGGCCCAGGAGATTTTTTCTTCTGGGCCTTGTTTTGTTTAGTCAATGTTAAAGGTGAGTTCACCCTGAAAAATGGCAAAAGGAAATAGTGGCTAATGTTTTAAAGCTGTTAGTATAGCTTCTTTTTATTTGTGTAGTCTATTAGGTATTATTCCGGAAATTAATGAAGAATCAGGTGAGATTTCAAAGGCATATTTATATGTTTTAGTATAGGAGTGGCTTGCACTTTGTTGGGGATTACTGGCACTTTTCTTGGGGTTTCCTCGCCCAGAGAGAGGTTTTCTCGAAGAAAGGTGCAAGAAAGGTGCAAGAAAAGTGAGTGCAACACGCAAGCAATCTCCACGCGAATTGGTGTCAAACTATGGAGTACTTGAAGCTTTACTTGTATGAGGTGTGGCATCATAAGCAATATATTCGTAAAATAGGAACTAATAGAAGCGCTTATTTGTAGTGTAAAACGAGTCAGATAAAGTAAGAAGGGAGTTATATTTTGTTCTCTAAGACTAACTTAGCTGTGTATTTAGTGGTATGTATGTTTAGAAGGTCTTAAAACGAGAAAAGGCAATTACGATAAAAGTATAATTAGGTATAAAATAGTAAAAAAGTTTAAACAAAATCATAAAATTTATATATATAATCTGTTGAGTTCTAAAATAGAGAAAATAAATTTTCCTATGTAAAGTAGATGTGCTACTTTTGTTGCTCCACACTATTGTGGGATATTGAAACAGTCTGTATTTTAAGCGGTCACGCCGCAGATGAAAAGTAAAGTCATATGAAAGAAATTACAAAAGAAGTTTATCTAAAATGGTATGAAGACATGCTGTTTTGGAGAAAGTTTGAAGACAAACTTGCCGCACTATATATTCAACAAAAAGTTAGAGGATTCTTACATTTATATAATGGGCAAGAAGCTGTTTTAGCTGGAGCTTTACATGCAATGGATTTGTCAAAAGACAAAATGATTACGGCATACAGAAATCACGTTCAGCCTATAGGATTAGGTGTTGACCCAAAAAGAATCATGGCTGAGTTATTAGGAAAAGCAACTGGTACTTCACAAGGTTTAGGAGGATCAATGCATATCTTTTCGAAAGAGCACCGCTTTTATGGAGGACACGGAATCGTAGGAGGACAAATTCCTTTAGGAGCAGGGTTAGCATTTGCAGATAAGTATTTTGACCGCAACGCAGTAACTATGTGTTATTTTGGAGATGGTGCTGCTCGCCAAGGTTCATTACATGAGACATTCAATATGGCTATGAACTGGAAATTGCCAGTAGTATTCTGTATCGAGAACAATGGATATGCTATGGGTACATCAGTAGAGCGTACAGCAAACCATACAGATATATGGAAATTAGGTTTAGGTTATGAAATGCCTTGTGGACCTGTTGATGGGATGAATCCTGTGAAGGTTGCAGAAGCGATGTACGAAGCTATTGAAAGAGCTCGTCGTGGAGATGGACCTACATTATTGGAAATAAAAACGTATCGTTATAGAGGACACTCAATGTCTGATGCTCAACATTATCGTACGAAAGATGAAGTTGAGGAGTACAAAAAAATCGACCCTATTACTCAAGTGTTAGATGTTATCAAAGCAAATAACTATGCTACACAAGAGGAAATAGAAATCATGGATCAAAGAGTAAAAGATCTTGTATCTGAGTGTGAGAAATTCGCAGAAGAGTCTCCATTCCCAGATAAGAATGTTATGTATGACGTAGTATACGAACAAGAAAATTATCCTTTTTTACCTCATAGATTATAATAAAATAATATGGCAGAAGTAATTACAATGCCACGCTTAAGCGACACGATGACAGAAGGTGTTGTTGCGGCATGGTTAAAGAAAGTTGGAGACAAGATTTCAGAAGGAGATATCTTAGCTGAAATTGAAACAGATAAAGCAACAATGGAGTTTGAATCTTTCCATTCAGGTACATTGTTATATATTGGATTACAAGAAGGAGAATCTGCACCTGTAGACTCTTTATTGGCTATTATTGGAAATGAAGGTGAAGATATATCTTCTTTAATCAATGGAGGAGGTGCTAAAGCTACAACTGCTGTAGTGAAAGAAGAAGCTACTCCCAGTGCTGAAACATCAAAACCTGTTTCAAAAACTACTGAACTTCCTGCGGGGGTGAAAATAGTTACTATGCCTCGTCTAAGTGATACAATGACAGATGGTACAGTTGCAACTTGGATTAAGAAAGTAGGAGATAAAGTAGAAGAAGGAGATATTTTAGCAGAGATTGAAACAGATAAAGCAACGATGGAATTTGAAGCTTTTGAATCTGGAACACTTCTTTATGTAGGTATTGAAGAAGGACAATCAGCACCAGTAGATAGTGTACTTGCTATTTTAGGACCTGCGGGAACTGATGTTTCTGCTGTTGTAGAGTCTGTTAAAAATGGTGGTTCTATTGGAGGAGATGTAAAAGAAACAGCTGCTGAGGCTCCAAAAGCTCAAGAGCAAACATCAAATGCTGCTGCAGCTGCAACAACAACATCAAATACAGGTGGTAGAATATTTGTTTCTCCATTAGCGAAGAAGATCGCAGAAGAGAAGGGAATTAACTTAGGAGATGTAAAAGGTAGTGGAGAGAATGGTCGTATTATCAAACGCGATATCGAAAACTTCGTACCAGCTGCAAAAACAGTTTCTACATCAGCACCAGCTGCAGCTACTGCTACAGTGAATGAAGTAAAACCTTTTGTTCCTGCTGGAGAAGTTAGTGTAGAGGAAGTGAAAAACTCTCAAATGCGTAAGACTATTGCGCGTCGTTTAGCAGAGTCTAAGTTTACTGCTCCTCATTACTACTTAACTATAGAAATCGACATGGATAATGCAATAGAATCTCGTAAAGTAATCAATGCTCTACCTGATACTAAAGTATCATTCAATGATATGGTGGTGAAAGCTTGTGCAATGGCATTGCGCAAACACCCACAAGTAAATACACAATGGAGAGATGATGTAACAGTATATAACAACCATATCGCTGTGGGAGTTGCTGTAGCTGTGGAAGACGGATTGGTAGTACCTGTATTGCCTTTCACTGATCAAATGTCATTGACTCATATTGGTGGTAAAGTAAAAGAATTGGCTGGAAAAGCTAAATCTAAAAAACTTACACCAGCTGAAATGGAAGGAAGTACTTTTACTGTATCTAACTTAGGTATGTTTGGTATTCAATCTTTCACTTCAATCATTAACCAACCGAACTCTGCAATTTTATCAGTAGGTGCTATTGTTGAGAAACCTGTTGTGAAAAACGGACAGATTGTTGTTGGTAATACGATGACAGTTACATTAGCTTGTGATCACAGAACTGTTGATGGAGCTACAGGAGCTCAATTCTTACAAACTCTTAAGAGTTATATAGAGAATCCTGTAACTATGCTTGCATAAGCAGTTTGTTTTAAGATAATTTGAAGTCCCGTCTTTTTTGTAAAGACGGGACTTTTATGTTCTATTTATTTGTAAAAAAACTAATAAGTATAATGGCTTATGTACGCTATATGAGGTTGGATTTTTGTATTTTTGATTAAATTTTTGAGAAATGAGAGTTTTAGGATTATTTATGTGTTTGTTATTGCTTAGCTGCGGTGGAGTAAAACAACCTGCTAAAGCGGATGTTAGTGCAAACATGAAGAATATTGAGGAGACAGTATATTTCCTTGCAAGTGATGAGATAAAAGGGAGAAATACCAGTACGTATGAGAATCAAGTAGCTGCTAAGTATTTAGCTGATAAATTGAATGAATATCACATCAAACCGTTTTTTACGTCTTATAACGATACTTTATCTACAATAAAAGATACTTGGAATGTTGTTGGTGTAATCGAAGGTACTGACAAAGAACTGGCAAGTGAATATGTTGTTTTGGGAGCGCATTACGATCATATAGGAATTGTATCTAAGTTAGTAGAAGGTGATTCTATTGCCAATGGCGCAAATGACAATGCCGCTGGGACTGCAATTTTATTAGAGTTATCGAGAAACTTAGCTAAGCTTAAAGAAAGTAAAAGAAGTGTGATCATTGCCTTTTTTACAGCAGAAGAAATAGGATTAGTGGGCTCAAAACACTTAGCTACTCGATTGAAAGAGGCTAATGTAAATGTCGTTTCGATGTTGAATTTCGAAATGCTTGGTTTATCTATGAATCGCGATTATATGGCTTATTTGACTGGGTACGATTTATCTACTTTAGCAGAGCGATTAAATCACTATGCTGGTGAAGCTTTGGTAGGGAAATTAGAGAAAGCTGAGGAATACCAACTATTCAAACGTTCGGACAATTATCCTTTCTACGAAGCGTTTAAGATACCAAGTCAAACTTTCAGTTCATTTGATTTTGAGAACTATGAGTACTATCACCATGTAAAGGACGAAGCTCATTTGATGAACTACGAGTTTATGACTGAGTTTACCAATAAAGTAATTCCTGTAGTGAGTAAAGTGATTAACGCTCCACAGGGAGAAATAAGAATGAAATAGTATAGAATGAAAAATATTATTGTAACTGGTACAAGTAGAGGTATCGGTTTAGAATCTGTGAAGATATTTGCTGCAATGGGTTACCAAGTGTTAGCGATTTCGAGAAAAATATCAACTGAATTAAGTACCCTTGAGAATGTACATTGTCTTTCAGTTGACCTTACAAAAGAAGATGATCTAAAGCAAGTTTGTGAATTTATAGAACAAAGATGGGCTGGTAAAGTCGATATCTTGGTGAATAATGCAGGTAAACTTATCAATAAACCATTTGAAGAATTGACCAAAGAGGATTTCTTAGAAGTTTATAATGTCAATGTATTTGGAGTTGTAGGTCTTGTACAAGTTTGTATACCGTTTATGTCTGTAAATAGTCATGTGGTAACGATCAGTAGTATGGGAGGTGTGCAAGGAGCAATGAAGTTTGGTGGACTTGCTGCTTATAGTTCAAGTAAAGGGGCTGTGAGTATATTGAGCGAGCTATTAGCAGAGGAATATAAAGATAGAGGTATATCATTTAATGTTATTGCTTTAGGAGCTGTGCAGACTGAGATGTTAGAGGAAGCTTTCCCTGGCTATCAAGCACCATTAATGCCTGAAGAAATGGCGGAGTATATCTGTGATTTCGCCTTGAACGGAAATAAATATTTTAATGGTAAAGTACTGCAAGCATCGAGTACAACACCATAAATTAGATTGATTTGATAGAGAAGTTAAAACCATATTTACCTGAACACGCTGTCGAGCCCGTTTTTGAGTTGATTAAAGCATATCAAATACACTTAAAAATCGTGAATGAACGCGTTACAAGACATGGGGATTATACAAGGAGGTATGATGGCAAGCATTTGATAACAGTAAATGCAAACCTTAATCCATATCGTTTCTTGATGACGCTAATACACGAGATAGCTCATTTGGTAGCTTATCAAAAGTATGGGGGGCGTATTAAGCCACATGGGGTAGAATGGAAGTCAACTTTTCAATTGTTAATGGTACCTTTTATACGGCCTGAAGTCTTTCCAAATAAGTTATTGCCTTTATTGGCTAATCACTTTAGAAATCCCACAGCGAGTAGTGATACAGATGATAGATTATCTATCGCTATGCGTATGTATGATAAACAGGAGAAAGGAGATCATGTGTGTTTCGTTTACGAGATACCTTTGGGCAGTCATTTTAGAATTAGAAATGGCAAGATATTTAAACGTGGACCATTGCGAATAAAGAGATTTGAGTGTCAAGAAGTTTCTACGGGTTTATTATACACTTTTAAAGCAAATGCAGAAGTGGAATTGTTGACCCATTATGTTGTAAAAAGATAAGTAAATATATGAGTTCGAATTATTATGCTGTTGTAATGGCTGGTGGAGTTGGGTCGCGCTTTTGGCCAGTAAGTACTCCTGATTTTCCAAAACAGTTTCATGATATGTTAGGTACGGGGGATACATTGATCCAGAAGACCTTTAAAAGGCTTTCTCTTTTGATCCCTAAAGAGAACATCTTAATCCTAACACACGAAAACTATAGAGATATTGTACGAGAGCAATTGCCATCAGTAGAGTTAGAGAATATAATTCTTGAACCCGCTATGCGTAATACGGCACCTTGTATTTTATATGCAGCAATGAAGATTAAGAAGATTAATCCTGATGCTGTTATGGTGGTAGCGCCAAGTGATCACTGGATTGAAGATGAAGTGCAGTTTATCAGTAATTTACAGCGTACATTTGATGTTTGTGAGAGAGATAGGGTATTGATGACTTTGGGTATATTACCTACGTTTCCCAATACTGGATATGGATATATCGAATTCAATAAGCTGGATTCACGACCGATTAAGAAAGTTGTACAATTTAGAGAGAAGCCAGATTATGTGACTGCGCGAAAGTTTATTCAAAGTCGTCATTTTCTTTGGAATGCAGGGATATTCGTATGGAGTGTACAAGCTATTATAGAGGCTTTTTCTGAGTTTCAACCCAAGATGATAGAGTTATTTAACAAGGGGAATGATTTGTATAATACAAATGGTGAAAAGTCCTTTATTAACGAACATTATCCTTTGGCAGAGAATATCTCTATTGATTATGCTATCATGGAAAAGGCAAATAACGTCTATGTCTTACCTGCAACATTTGATTGGAATGACTTAGGTACTTGGGGGTCTTTATACGATAAGTTACCGAAAGATTGCTCAGAGAATGCAGTAGTGAATGCTAAGGCATTTTTTAATAATGCTACGAATAATATTGTTCGAACAGATAGTGATAAGCTTGTAGTGGTGGACGGATTAAGTGATTATATTATCGTAGATAAAGAAGGAGTTTTGCTTATTTACCCTAAAAAGAAAGAACAGGAGATAAAGACAGTAAGTCACTATATTGAAGATAAGTTAAAAGAGGAAAACAAATAAGGTTTATAAAAAGTAAAAGGGATTGACAATTGT
>NZ_WSPP01000247.1:0-1773 GCF_009767705.1 Myroides sp. LoEW2-1
TTTCTTATAACCTAAGCTTGAATAGTTTAAATCAAACTCACCTTTAATTATTCCATTTACTCGTTCTGCTACTGCATTATCCTTAGGATTTCCATTCTGAGTTGTGCTTATTGCTATATTATTATCTTTTAACAATTTAGTGTAAATCTCGCTACAGTATTGACTTCCTCTATCTGAGTGATGGATAAGTTTTTCATTGTAGGCTCTATTACTTAATGCCATTCTTAGTACCTCTAAACATATGTCTCGTCCTAATATAGCTATACAGTTATTGTTTATGATTCAGTTGTTAATTATACCTTTTCTTTCGAGTTTATAAATGCAACATATAGGGAATACAACCTTGCCTAAAAAACCTGAAAGTCATTCTATACTCAACGAAATAGTAAAGCAAAAAGGTTATAAAAAAACTAAGCGAGGTGAAAGACATAAAGTTATTTGTTATCTTATACATAAAATAATTAAAAAAGAATACCCTATCTGATTCCTTTGTTTGCTACCTTGTCAAAGCTTTAATTATATTAATCCCAATGAACTTAAAATCACTTCTCATACAATCCAAAAGCAACATTACTTTCGATATACTTACCCAACTCGATTTTACGCTTTCAACAAAAGATGTAATAGATGAGTTAAAAGAAGATTTGCTTCAAGCAGCGTTTGACAACCAGATCATACTTGATATTGGCTGGTATCCAGAGTTTGATATCAATGGACATTTTAGCGTACAAGTTATTGCTAACTACAACTGGGAAGCACCACTGTATAAAGAGAACTGTAAGTCCTTTACCTGTTTAGAAACAGCTGTTATCTCTGCATTAAGGTACTGTCAGTAAACATACATTATGCCACAAACAGTTTATGCTATTAGCAGAGACTATTCGTTTCTTAATTTTAATAGATTTTCATGTGAATGCATCTCTCTAAACCACTGTTAGTACAGAGTAAATCAAGTTTATAATATACGATACGTAATACAAAAAAAGCGAAAGGTCGGAGAGTTCTCCAACCTTTCGCTTTTTCATATAATTGTAACATCTATACAATTATTCATCGAATGAATTCCATGGTATTAATACTCCAGTATTTTCTATTAAATCATATTCTAATTTATACATAGGAGTATACAGCTTTCGGTAACCTGCCTTGCTAATAATAGGATCACTACCTTGTCTAACTCTTACATCTTTAGGATCTGATTCAAAACTTAAGACTGGCATTTGCTCTTTTCCATCAAGCATGTTTACAAATCGTTTATCATTCTTTGGATCTATCACCATTTGCCCTCCTTTATACACTTTAATTGTGATTTTAGTTGGAGCAGTTAGTGGGGTAGAATTACCATAGTCAGTCCACCTTGCAGACATACCGAACTCAAACTGAGTAGAACTTTCAGGATACCCTTGTAAGACTGTATTCAAATTAGGAATATCGGCATAAGGATTTTCACCTCCACTTACTCTATCATCTCCTGGATATACTAATAAAGTCTTATTGTCTACTATCAGCTCATTCAAATAAAAGTAACCAACAACCTTCCCATCAATTTTAGCTACATTTGTTTTCATTAATTCAGTAGCAGAATCAATATCTGTTTTACCTCCGTCACTTGGTGGTGTTACATATCCATACTCCATAACCAAATAGTCAAATGGAGGTAGTAATCTATAATTAACGTGAGTTCGACTTAAGCTATTAGTCTATTTTGATCAATAATGTCGTTAATATTATTAATAGAAGGCTTTTTCGGGAAGTATGAATATGTAATCAAAG
>NZ_WSPP01000248.1:0-38580 GCF_009767705.1 Myroides sp. LoEW2-1
AGAATATCGCTGACTTATATCCTCATAATTACAAGAAACTTATCCTGGATAATGTAGAAGAATAATTAGATCTCACTAGATGTACTTGCTCGGGTGCATACAATACAACAGAGTACCAAAGAAGAAATAAAGGGTGGAGCATAGCGTTTTTTGAGTAAAAACTTATTCCCTCAAAAAAACCTATACTTCACCCAATTTTTATTTTTAAAAATTCCATTTACAAGCTATACTACTAATAAAAAAAGCCGACCTAAATAGGTCGGCTTTTATAGCTTTTGCAATATATACTCTTTCATTATTGGGATATCTGCCTCAGCCCAATCATAAAAAGGCAATTGTTCTACTGTTGCCCATTCTACTTTACTGTGCTCATACGCATGGTAATGTTCACTGGAAACACGGCAAACAAAAGGGATGAGCTCTAATGAGAAGTCTTCATAATGATGAATAATGGGGGTAAGTTCTTTTACTACCTCTACATCCATTTGTAACTCCTCTTTTATTTCTCTTACGATACACGCTATGGTGCTCTCCCCTGGCTCTACCTTCCCTCCAGGAAACTCCCATTTTAGTGGAACCAGTTTTCCTGAAGGTCTTTGAGCAACTAATACCTTGCTATTGTATTCAATAATAGCACAGCAGACTTTCAACATTTACTTTTTAATTTATACCTCTAAAAGTACAAATAGTTTGAGAGATACTAAGCGTTGTTTTCATCTTGTGAATCCAAATACTCGTATTTCTTCTTTTTACTTTGCCAGCGGTCATAAGCGTACTGTCTTAAATCGACAATTTTATCTTTCTCATCTACAATCTCAAACCCCAACAAAGTTTCAATTATATCCTCTAAAGTAACTAAACCTTCTACTTCTCCATACTCGTTCAACGCAATTCCAATATGTTCTCTTTTTTCAATAAACTTACCCCATACTGAAATCACACTCATTTTCTCAGAAAAGTGAATTAGTTCCCGCTTCAAATCTTTAAGCTTAAGGTCAAACTTATCTTCCGCTAAATATTCAAATACTTGTTCGCGTAAGATATAACCGGTTACATTATCCTTATGCCCTTGATAAATTGGAATACGAGAGAAATACAAAAACTCTTTTTCTTTCAAAAACTCCCTCAAACTCATCTGTTCATTTGCAGATACCATCACTATTCGAGGCGTAATAATATCGGAGACCTGGACAGTATCAAGTTTAATAATATTCTGAATAATCTTACTCTCCTTGCCCTTCAAGATTCCCTCTTGTTCTCCTATCGAGGCAAGCATAGAAATTTCCTCTCGAGAAGTTGTTGATTCCTCCTTGTTCTTACTCAAGCTTCTCGTTACAACGGATGACAATATCACTAAAGGATAACACAAAACCACCATAGCCGAGATAGTCGTTGCTATAATTCCATAGAGCTTCTTTGCATAATTAGCCCCAATGGTTTTCGGTATAATCTCAGTTAAAACCAAAATAAGTAAAGTCAATACAGCTGAAACCACGCCAAAATAAGCATCTCCAAACACAATAGATGCCTGCGCTCCTACTCCAGCAGCACCAACTGTATGGGCAACTGTATTCAGAGATAAGATAGCAGACAAAGGCTTATCAATATCCTCTTTTAATGCCAGCATTTTTCCTGCTCTACTGTCACCGTTTTGGTGTTTAGATTTTAAAAATGAAACTGGTAGGGATAAAAGCACAGCTTCTGCTATAGAACAGATAAATGAAATAGATAGTGCTAATCCTAAATAGACTAATAATAATGTCATTATTGATATTTAAATTTTATACAAGAATAAAACTAAATATAATTATTTAAGCGTTTTTTATTACTCAAGCAACAAATTTAACTCCTAAAACGTCATATAATTATCTAAAGTGATCTTAAAAATACAAAATCACTTTAGATAAAACAAAGTAGCTATATTGCTAACACCTCTAACTTATCTACTAACTAATATTAAGTCATCAATCTAATAAAAACCTTTTCAACTCTTTATAATCAGATATTTCAATAGCTTTTTTAACTCCTTTTTGAATTTCTTGTAACCTCTTTGGAATCTCAATATCTATGTTTAGTAACTGTTCTATACACTCTGGAAACTTGACCGGATGAGCTGTTTCTAAGAAGACACCAATAAATTCAGTTTTCTTTTCTTCATACTGCTTCAAGCCTAAATAACCAACTGCACCATGTGGATCTACAAGGTAGTCTTTCGCATAATAAATGTCCTTTATGGCTTGTAAAGTCTGTTGATCAGTAAAACTATACGCATCTAAAATTGCGTGCAATGCTTTATTCTCGTTGCCAAACAAGGCTAAGATTCGCACAAAATTACTGGGGTCACTTACATCCATTGCATTACTCAGCGTTACTTTAGTAGTTGTTGGCTGATAAAGGGCTGTATCCATATATCGAACAACTGTGTCATTGGCATTGGTAGCAGCTATAAAATGTGCTATGGGAAGTCCTAACGCTCTCGCCAACATACCGGCGCATATATTGCCAAAGTTTCCACTTGGAACCGAAACTACCAGGGGCTTGTCAATCTTTCCTAATTCCCTATACATCAAAAAGTAATAAAACATCTGCGGCAACCAACGAGCAACGTTAATAGAATTAGCCGAAGTTAAGTGTGCTCCCTTTAAATCATCATCTAAGAAAGCGCGTTTCACCATTGCCTGACAATCGTCAAAACTGCCATTTACTTCGATAGCCTTGATATTCTTACCTAAAGTAGTTAACTGCTTCTCTTGGATACTACTTACTTTTCCCTTGGGGTACAAGATAACAACCTCCACACCTTCTACCCCGTAAAACCCGTGAGCTACAGCACCACCAGTATCACCTGAGGTAGCAACTAAGACAGTTACCTTCTTAGCATTGTCTCTTGCCAACTTTTGGAAACAACGAGCCATAAATCTCGCACCAACATCTTTAAAAGCTAAAGTTGGTCCATGAAACAATTCTAAGGCGTATTTATTCTTTTCTATTTGCACTAATGGAAAATCAAAGTCTAATGTCTCCTTGACAATTTGGCGTAAGTCTGCTTGGTTAATCTCATTTCCTACAAAGGGTTTAATTACCTGATAACCTATCTCCTGTTTGCTCAACGAACCTATGTTCTCAAAAAATGCTTTAGGCAACTGGGGAATCTCCGTAGGGAAGTATAATCCCTTATCAGGTGCTAAACCTTGTAATGCAGCTTCTTTAAATGAAACAACAATATCTCTATTATTTAAACTGTAGTATTTCATATCAACTCTTTTATACCTTTAGGATTAATTGGTGAAACGTGAATATCACATTGATAGTCGGCCTCTTTGACTATATTTCTCATTTCATTTGCAACACAATCTGCAATTTGCTTACCTCTACTCAATACAAAGACCGAAGGGCCTGCTCCTGAAATTCCTCCACCTAAAGCTCCGCATTTTACTGCTACTTGCTTTAATGCCGCAAAATTGGGAATTAACAATGAACGTTTAGGCTCTACAAATTCATCATGCAAACAGCGACCAAGCAAATCATAATCCTCCGTATACAAGGCACTGATTAGCCCTCCTAAATTCCCACATTGCGTGATTGCTTGCTTTAACCCTACTGTTTGCTTTAACACCGAACGAGAATCTATAGTCTTTAATTCAATCTGAGGATGAATAACCGTTGCGTATAACTCCTTAGGAGCTGGTATTGAGATTATATCTAAGGGAGCATAACTTCGTATAAAAGCAAAACCTCCAAGTAGTGCTGGAGCGACATTGTCTGCATGAGGTGCTCCACTTACAAGAGCTTCACCCTGCATTGCATAGTAGATTAATTCTTTATTTGTCAAGGGATAGCCACATAAAGCATTGATACCATAAACTGCGCCAGCGGCACTGGCTGCACTACTTCCTATTCCACTTCCTGCCTTTATCTTTTTGTGAATAATCATCTCGATTCCAAAGTTTGGATTGAGCTGTTCCATAAGCGCTTTTCCAGCAACACCTGCTACGTTTTGCTCAATTTCTAATGGTAAATCTGCTCCAGTAATCTCAACAATTCTAAGTCCCTTTTGCTCACTTTGACGAAATATCATTTCATCTCCCACATTGTCTAAGCAAACTCCCAAAACATCAAAACCACATGATACATTGGCTATCGTAGCTGGGCTATATATTTTTATTTCTTTCATTTTAATTCAATTTATTTGCAATTCGTATTACATCGGCAAAGATCCCCGAAGCGGTTACTTCTGCTCCTGCTCCTGCTCCTTTGATTAATAAAGGTTGTTCTTTATAGCGATCGGTATAAAACAAAACTATATTGTCTTTTCCTTCCAAGTGATAGAATGGATGAAGCTGATCTATTTCTCTAAGTCCAACTTCGGCCTTACCTCCTTTAAAACTCGCAACTACACGTAATTTAGCTCCCTTGTCATTGGCTGCTTTTAACAACTGAGAAAAATGGTCCTCCTTTGATTCTAATGCAGTATAAAGCTCCCCTTCTTCACTTATTGCAGCACCACCATGAGGCAAAAATGACTGGACATCAATATCTACATCTTCAAAGAAATAACCACTTTCTCTAAGTAAGATCAATAGCTTTCGCTTGACATCTACACCACTTAAATCAATATAGGGATTGGGTTCTGTATATCCGAGCTCTTTGGCTTTCTTCACTACTTCGACAAAAGGTATACCTGCGTCATAGGCATTGAATATGAAATTCAAACTTCCACTCAACACTGCTTGAATTTCCAAAATTCGATCTCCTGAGGCTACCAAGTTCTTTATCGTATCGATAATTGGCAAGCCTGCTCCAACATTAGTTTCATACAAAAACGAAGCGCTGTACTTTTTAGACAATAACTTCAGTGACTTGTAGTATTCCATACTCGATGAACAAGCAACTTTAT
This sequence comes from Myroides sp. LoEW2-1, assembly GCF_009767705.1. Lineage (NCBI taxonomy): Bacteria > Pseudomonadati > Bacteroidota > Flavobacteriia > Flavobacteriales > Flavobacteriaceae > Myroides > Myroides sp. LoEW2-1. The sequence continues at coordinate 4,898 of NZ_WSPP01000248.1, forward strand.
TACACGTTACAATACCAATGCTATTTCGCAAGTATGCGTGATAACTCATCGCTACAGTTTCATTAGCTGTGTTGTCAACCAATACACTATTTCGCAGATTCAATTCAGTTATCTTTCTCAGAAAATCTCCTTCTTGCATCACTTGACCTTTGGCCTTTAACTCGCTCACTTCAATATCGCTAAGCCCCTCGGGATTCACCATCATTTTCGTTGAGTTTGCCACAGCAATAAGGCGCAAATTAATCTTCAAATGCTCTCTTAAATACAATTTTTGTCGTTGTACTTGTTCGATGAACTTACCACCTACATTTCCAACGCCCATCACAAAGAGATTCACCTGTACAACTACTTCTTCAAAAAAAGCTTCGTGCAAGACATTCAATGCCTTCTTGGCATCTTTTTCCAAAATTACAGCAGATATATTTCGCTCAGAAGCACCCTGGGCAATTGCGCAGATATTGATATTATTTCTACCGAGCGCACTAAACATCTTACCGCTTACCCCCTGATGACTCTTAATGTTATTTCCAACTATTGCGACAATAGACATTCCCAATTCCACAGAAACCGCTCTCACCTTGCCATAGGAAATTTCGAATTCAAATTCTTCATTGATCACTTGCTCTGCACGCATGGCATCCATACTTGTCACAGCAAAACAGATTGAATGTTCGGATGAAGCTTGTGTAATGAACACTACATTGATATCTTGTTTTGCCAATACTTCAAACAACCGCTTAGATATCCCAGCTACACCGACCATACCAGGGCCTTCCAAAGTCATTAATGCAATATTGTCTACATTGCTAATTCCCCTGACAATTCGATCATCATCTAAGCTACAATGAGTTACACGGCTACCAGCCGACTCAGGTTCGAATGTATTCTTGATATACAAGTCGATCTTCTTAGGTAGAATCGGTTCTATAGCAGAAGGATACAAGACTTTTGCACCAAAATGCGAAAGCTCCATTGCCTCTTGAAAGCTAATTTGCTCAATCACTCGCGCTTGTTTTACGACTTTGGGATTTGCAGTATAAATACCACTGACATCTGTCCAAATCTCTAATTCAGACAAGTGAAGTGCGGCAGCAACAATTGCAGCTGTATAATCAGACCCACCGCGTCCAAGTGTTGTTATTTGCTTGTCTTTGGATTCAGCAACAAAACCAGGCATGACGTAGATATCGAATTGATTCTCTCGAAAGTAATCTTGTATTAATCGATCACTCATTTCAAAGTCAACAACTGCCCTACCATATCGATTGTTTGTTTTAATTAGGTTACCACTATCTATTCGCACACAGTTTTTTCCCCTTGCCTTGAAGGCTTCAGAAACAATAAACGACGACAATCGCTCTCCAAAAGAGAAAATTACATCTTTTGTTTTACTTGATAATTCACCTAAGTAAAAACACCCTTGCAGTAGTGTCTCAAGCTCATTTAATTGGCGAATTACATTGCTCAACACACTTGCTTGATTAGAAACAGGTATTAAAGCTCGAACCGCATCCAAATGCCTATCTTCTATTGTTTTGTAATTTTGCATATAGGATGAATCTTTATGGGATGCTAAAACTGCAGTAGTTTGTAGTAAATCCGTCATCCCTGCTAATGCTGATACAACAACAATAGTTGAGTCGTTTTTGCCTTCAACGATGGCTATACAACGTTTAATGTTCTCGGCATTGGCTACAGATGTGCCACCGAACTTTAATATTTTCATAATAAAAAAATTGATTAACAATACGACGATTTACTTATCTCAGAGGATAAGCAAACAGTTTACACTAAAAATGTAAAAAGTGAATTTCCCTATTAAAGGGTGGTGGTACTATAGGTGGAGGACGTAGTCATAATAGAACCCGTACCACAGGAAGATGTGGTGGTTGAAAAGAAATTATATGTTCTATTATTGTCTCTCATAGTTATTTCAAAATTAACAAAAAATTAATAAACACAAGTCTTTTTTTACTTTATTTCAATTTTCAACGTTTGAATAGAGAGGAAAAAACGATGTTCAACAGCGATACAGTCTACGTTTAACTACAACAAAAAAAAGTTTAAAATAAGTGTATTTTTAACGTCAACAATCAGTTTAAACAGCTAAAAAGCAGCTCTATTACACTTAATACCTCCTATTAAAAGTGCGTAATGAGGACCTCGTATAAAGCAAAAAGACCAATACAGATGCTATTTCTAATAGTCAAACCAGAACTAAAACAATAACCAAATTACTAAGCATAACTGTAAAACGTCATTAATTATGAGTTGACAAATACTTACCAGAATTGTCTATGTAAAAATATACACACAAAAGCAGGATTATAAACAATAACTGTACAGCTATATTAGGACGAGACAAGACAGACAATATTCGGAGTGGTCGCATAGTGATGCCATAGTGATCGCATAGTGGTCCCATAATTACAGCTAAAAAACATGCGACCACTATACCAACAAAATAGGAGCATCATTCGATCACATGGGCACAATTATTGATATAAACTAATCAAAACCAATCATTTAAAACTATTAACAATGGCTATTCTAACCGCAAAAAATCAATTAAAAGGCTTGGTAGGTCCAGGATACTACCGAGAATTTAGAGGTCAACTCATCTTTCAGACCAAACCGGATCGGTCTAAACAAGACAAGACAAAGAATAAAAATGCCCCAGTACTGCGAAAACTATCAAGTGCTATACGCTATATTCGTTGTCATATTGAATCACATTTAAACAATCTGCATGATAGTTATATGCATTCTCGTTTATTGGGACAACTAATTCGCATTGTACACAAGGATACAACTAAGCCATTAGAGCAAAGAACATTGCACAATGTCAACTTTGGCGATTTAAGTGGATTTGAATTTAACAACAACACCCTGTTCAAAGACACCTTTTTGAATCCAATTTCAGTAACTACTACCGAAAACAGACTCACAGCATATATTCCGGCCTTTGTTCCCAAAGAACAGGTTGTCTTTCCAAAAGGATGTACACAAGCATTGATACGCCTTTATGTTATAGCTATACAAGCTGGTGATCGACTGACAAAAGACGCTGATGAAATAAGACAAGTATCTATTGAGTTCAATAGAGAACAACCCATTGTGCAAGAAACAACTTGGACTTATCCTTCTATGGTGGAGCAAGAAAAATTTGAAGTAATGGTCGCAGATATACAATTCTTTTATCCAATTAATAACACCTTGCATCGAACATCCTTATACAATACGAAAGCTTTTAATCCAAGCATGATTATCTACGCGAAGTAAAACGATAACCTAATATTAAAATATGCAAAAGAGCTCTTTGCAAATCAGAAAAGAGCTCTTTCTATTTTATAGGCTAAACAAATAGAGTAGCCACTGCCACTAAATTTGCTAAACGACAATAACAAAATCAGTATTGAAAGTGATTTATCTGAAATACTCAAGCCAATAAACTAAAAAATCACTTCATTTACTGCTAAAATGAAACGGTGTAAACACCCGTACTTAATCACCTTATTTCAGAGTATCTATCACACTTAAATGCTTAGTTAAGTCTTCGTAAATCTCATCTAAGAAGTTTTGATCTAATTGTGTTGTATTAAAAATATCGCCTACTAAATCGGCTGTAGATTTATACTTATTGCCAATATTGGCTGCAATCGCAATATTATTGCCATTGATACTGCAATACAAACTTCCCTTATTGTGAAGATTTAATTGTCTTAATTTTTGCATGAAAGAAGGCGTTAATATACTACGCGCAACAAGCTGATCGTCACAATATACTGTAAAGGCCTTTTGAAACTCAGCATCTTTCAAGATGACAACTTCTCCAGCAGTATTGAGATAGTTGCCAATACAATTTTCTACAAAGCGATTCAAGATACTCTTGTTGGGAACAATCAACATATTAGCACTAAACTTCTTGGGAAACTTCGCTACGAAGAATGTTCCTTGAAATACTTCTTCCTCAGGAACCTTGCTTCTTGACAACGTAGGACGATAACTTAGCGATAAGACGCAGGACTGAAAAGGTACCCCGTTGTAATGACCAACAAATTGATCTCCACCGTGAATGCTGTACGATTTGGGTTGAAATATACCAGCATGTAATACTTCTGGCAAACCAATATATCCCTTTTCAAAATAAGTATAACTTGGATGAATATAGTGTGCTAATCGAGTTAGCATTATCTCTTTGAAAGCCGTATAATCTAAAGGGGGAGTCGCTTTTGCAGTGGTATTTTGTCCTGTCTTCTTTTTCGCAAACAAAAAGCGAATGACTACAATTAAAATAAGTAATACTCCAAAGATAAACACCGTATTATAGGTATCCTTAAAACTGCGGTCTGCCAATTGATACACAGCAAAATAAGCCAATGCTGAAACAATCAGTACACCTAAAACCAATAAAATCTTGCGTTTACTGGCCTTTCGTTGCTGTTCCATCGCCTTGATTTCCAAACCAAAATTTTGAGAAAAATAAGCTCTAAACTCAGTAATTGGCTTTAACACTACATCGCTTGTAAACTCCTCGTTCATTTGCTCTGCTGCTGCTTGAGTATCCGAAGGATCACCATACATTGTATCCATCAGTTTGTCATAGTCCTCCTGTTGACCAAATTCAAAAAAACGCTTGACATCAGTAATCACATTTATTTGAATAGGCAATGTATATACTCCTCCATTTAGTTCTAAACTGAGATAGATAATAGGATCAAACTTAAGTGTTACAACAAATAAAAACAGATTGGTCAGACTTTTTCTTTCTTCACTTAATACAACAGCTTTATCCCCTTTTTCCAATAGTTTAAAAACCTTGTCAACAGTATGTTCTCTCCTTAAAGATGCCCTAACACTAAAGTAAACAACAACTAGTAAAGACACAATGACAATCCATGGTATATAGCGTTCTATTCCCTCTTTATCCCCTTTCTTTACTGCTGAACTAACAAAATAATCGACTATAAAATCACGGGTAAAGAATAACAAAATTGCAATTCCTATACATATGATACTTCCAATTATAATTGTATTTCGAAGAACAATGCGTTTTTCGCGTCTTGCTTCACTTACAAAAAAATGTTTAACTTGCTCAATATTCATTATCTTCTATTTTAGTCTTTACTTAACCCTATTGAAAAACAACTATAAATTTAATACAATAACCTAAGTAATCTTAAATAAAATATACAATAAATAAAATACTCACATACAACAACCCAACAAGAAACCTTATACTAACTCGTATACTTTCAATTAAAAAAAAGAGCTGCTTCTCTATGAAATCAACTCTTTGTAGCAAGTGCATGTACAGTTAAATCTAATCTCTCATTAAATTAAGACTAATAAAAATCGTAATACATAGTCCAATCCCCTGTTTCCTTATTTTTAGCAAACATTAAACTACCGCCATCTACTACATTAAAATTAGCTTTCTCATCAGAAGAAATCTGAAAAACAAATTCATAACCTTCTCCAAAGCCTTGTGTATGAATATCCTCACACTGATCATCAAAAAAATATTCATACTCTCCTCCTATACCTATTCCGGGTTGACAATAAGAAGGATAACCGCCAAACTTAGTCTGATAATGATGATTCGATATATCGTAATAACTATTAATAATACCTTCTCGTTCCAATTCTAACACCTGAGCTTCTTGCTCAAATGTAAGACCTCCTCCATCCCATAATGCACAGTCGTTGTCTTCAAACACAGCTTTTAAAGGGAAAGGTTTGATATAAGATTGTTCATTTGTCAAAGTTTTAATTTCGGTCATACTCAAATCTTCATATTCGCGAATTAGCCAATTCTGACCCATAGGCTCCAAAGGTTCCAAGGTATTCATGGATACAAAGACGGTCAAAACCTTTGTAGATCTCACTGCTTCTGGAACATACGGCAAAGCTGGTAAATAAAACTGAGCTAAAGCCATCATGGGTTTACCAACTGTGTCTAAAGGAATTCCTTGCTCCGATCCAAAAACAGTAACTTTTCCCAACCACGATTCTTCTATCGTATTCTCTGGTCTAAAGCCACCAGTGATAAATTTTGTAATGGGTTTTTGAATATACCTTTGTAATTCTTCTACAGTTTTCATAGTGATGTGTTTTTTATACTATACGGTTTAGTATTCTTACCAAAGTTAATAATATCAGCCAAACTTCTTGGAGACATTTTAACAATAAAAAATGGGATTAGTTTCCTAATCCCATACTATATCATTTACAAATAAGTTTAATCCCATGTAAAAAGACTTGCGTCCAGGTATAAGTTAACCTTTTCTCGACTTATGAAGAGCAGCGGTATAAATATCTTCATACAGTGGCAATACCTTGTCAATGCTGAATTTCTTGGCAACATTACGCGCATTCTCTTTAAACTGACATAAAGTATCTTGGTCTTTAAGTATTTTAAGGGCATTAGCTACCATGTCTTCAACATCACCAACATTACTTAAATAACCTGAAACGCCATGCTCGTTGACTTCTGGTAAACCACCGGTATTACTTGAAATAACAGGTACTCCCATAGCCATGGCCTCTAAGGCGGCTAAACCAAAGCTCTCTGTTTCCGAAGGCAATAGAAACAAATCTGAGTAAGATAAGATGTGCTCAATTTCATTGCTATTTCCAAAGAAAATAATCTTGTCATAAATACCCAATTCAAGTGCCTGGCGCTCTGCGCGTTCCTTTTCAGGACCATCTCCAACAAGCATCAATTTGGCAGGCATTTGCTTTTGAATACCATAGAAGGTAGAAACTACATCTTCTATGCGTTTTACCTTTCTAAAGTTGCTGATATGTGTAATGATAACCTCATTTTTATCAGCCATAGCGCTTCGCTTGCACGGTGTATCATCGCAGTCAAACTCCTTAACTTCGATAAAGTTTGGAATAACGTGTATTTCTTTTTCTGTTTCAAACAAACAACGCGTAGATTGTTTAAGCGATTCGGAAACGGAAGTAACGTAGTCTGAACTATTGATACTGAAACTAACAGCCGTTTTGTAATTAGGGTGATTTCCTACCAGGGTAATATCAGTTCCATGCAATGTAGTAATCATTGGCAGGTCTATTCCCTGCTCCTTTAGCATTTGCTTAGCCATATATCCCGCATAAGCGTGAGGAATAGCATAATGCACATGTAACACATCAATTTTAAACAACTTAACCATATCGACTAATTTGCTCGATAAAGCTAATTCATAAGGCTGATAGTGAAACAAAGGATATTCTGGAACGTTTACTTCGTGGTAAAATATATTGGGGTTTAAAAGTGCCAATCTAACAGGTTGACTATAAGTGATAAAATGCACTTCGTGGTTTCTCTTTGCTAGTTCCAACCCTAATTCTGTGGCTACAACACCACTTCCTCCAAAGGTTGGATAGCATACGATGGCTATTTTCATATTGTGTTTGTACTTATTTTGAATCCTTAAAGATAATTCTAATATTTAAAAGTTCGTTCGTTTTAACTTTCTACTTTTTACGTGTATACCTTTTTTAACAGTCAAACAGTGATTTAGGCAATTCAAAATACCATACATGAAGGGCTTAATTTAACATAAACAAACCTGGTCAAAATCAGAAAAAGACATCTTACCCCATATAAGCTTACCTTATTGTCTTTAAGTTAAATACTAAACCAAATAGAAAGATGCTAAAAGCAGTCACTTTTAGCCTCTTTGCAGATTATTTCATTTGATATTTCAATTCATACAAACTATTCAACAATAGATTGATAGATTATCTCTTGTATTTTCTCCCTGATGTTCTCTTTAGACAGCTTGTTGACATTGCTATCTGGATAAGTTCTATTAGACAAGAAAACGTAAACCAGGTCTTTTTCTGGATCAGCCCAAGTCATCGTACCAGTAAATCCAGTATGGCCAAAACTCGTCATAGACACACAGCCACATGTAGGTCCAGGTTTACCTGCTTCTTGGGGCTTGTCAAAACCAATTCCTCTGCGATTTCCCTTTGAACAATATACACAATCATTAAACTCGTGAAAAGTCTCTTCTGAGAAAAAACGCTCTGCTCCATACTCTCCTTGGTTCAAATACATTTGCATCATCTTAGCTACATCCAATGCTGTACCAAACAATCCAGCATGCCCAGCTACTCCTCCTTGCATCGCAGCTCCCATGTCATGTACATAACCTTGTACTGTTGTATAGCGATAATAACTATCTTCTTCGGTTGGTGGTATTTCACTTAAATCAAATCTTCTCAGAGGAAGGTAAGTTAATCTATTGGCTCCCATCTTGGCATAGAACTCAGAAGTTACAACCTGGTCCAAAGGTTCCTCATATTTGCGCTCAATAAAACTTTTTAAAGCAATAAAGCCTAAATCACTGTATTTATAATTGGCTTTAGGACTTAACTTAGACTCGGCAATTTGTCTTAAAATCTCAGCATCGTAATTCTTTCTAATAAATAAATTTTCTGAGACTTGCACAGGGAATCCCGCCGTTACAAAGTAGTTGTAAATAGTCAAATCAGGTTTGCCATTTTCATCTAATGTACTTTTGTAGAAGGGAATCCACGCTGGAAGGCCAGACTGATGAGTCATCAGAGCTCTAAAGGTTATATTAGCCTTATCTGTCCCCTTAAAAGCAGGAACTAAATCACCTAACTTTGAGTCCATGTGCAATTTCCCATCATCATACATTTTAATAAGTACAGGCAAAGAACCCAATATCTTAGTCAGAGATGCCAAGTCGTACAAATCAGTGTCCTTAACAGCAATGTCTTTTTGATAAGTATGGTGGCCAAAAGACTTTTGATAAACCACATTTCCATGTCTTGTCACCACCACTTGAAGTCCTGGTGTCAATTCTTTATCTATAGCATAATTAGCAATACTGTCTATTTTAGCCAATGTAGTGGCATCCATTCCTTGATTAGCAGGAGTTGAAAAACCAAGGCGTTTAAGCGCTTTTGTTTTTATTCCTGTACCTACTTCATATTTTGAACTAATCGTTACTGGAAGCTCTCCTTTTGCTCCAATAGAGCCAAAGATTACTTCTGCTGCTGCCCTATTTGCAAATATGTTATTTTGATACCCTACAACGATACTATTGATATTCTCCGTATTTGTAATTCCACTAAGGGCATACGCCTTAGCAAAAGAAACCAATACCGTCTTTTTCTTAGAAGCAACAGTTTGAATTAACTGCTTTTCTTCTGCAGAAAAATCGTGGTTTCTCCAAGGATTATCTACCTTGTGATAACCGATAATTACAGTAGTATAAAAACTGAGGTCATGTAAATTTTCTTTGGTAATTTCTTTGACTTCCGCAAATTTATTTAAGTAATCAAGAAAATCACTCCCCTTGTCATCTCCAATTTTAAGGTAAGCAATCTTTTGTTTTTCTAATTCTCTTAATGGGAGTAAACGATGATCATTTTTGATAACCGTCATTGCCTCGTTATACAACTCGTAATTTAAATCGTCGTACTGACTTGCATTTAGATCCTCTACTAAATTATCCAATTCAATAGGAGTATAAGAAGTTTGATGTGATTTAAACTTATAACTCAATACTTTCTTTACAGAATAAGCCAAACGCTCCTCAGTGATCTCCCCTTTTTCATAAGCTTGTTTGATTAAATCAAGTGCAACAGGAACATTCTCTGAGAAAAGCAACAAATCATTACCTGCTTTGAAAGCGGCTAAATCAACTTCTCCTGGCTTTGCATAGTTCGACGCTGCCTTCATATTTAAAGCGTCTGTAAAGATTAACCCTTCAAAACCCATTTCCTCTCTTAACAACTTAGTTACCACATTATAAGACAGAGAACTTGGAATATTGTCGTCAGGTTCTAAAGCGGGAAGATTCAAATGAGCAACCATCACACTGCTAAGGTTGTGTTCTATCAGTTTGCGATAAGGATAAAGTTCAACTTTGTGTAAGCGGTTTTTATCAAAGTTAACGACAGGAAGCTTGTGGTGTGAATCCACAGAAGTATCACCATGTCCTGGAAAATGCTTAGCTGTAGCAAATACATCCTCACTTTGATACCCTTCTGTAAAAGCAATGGCACGATCAGTCACGATATCTCGTGTTTCACCAAAAGAGCGAACGCCAATGATAGGATTCTTTGAATTGGTATTAATGTCCACTGTAGGACCAAAATTAAACTGCATACCTAAGCGCTTTGCCTGTATCGCCATAGCCTTGCCCACTTTATAAATAAGATCCATATCTTGGACAGCACCCAAAGTCATATTGTAGGGAAACTTATAAGTTGAGTCTAAACGCATACTTAATCCCCATTCCCCATCAATACCAACAAGCATAGGCAATTTGCTTAAACTCTGTAGACGATTATTCATCTTGGCTTGTCTTACAGGACCACCTTGAAAGAAAATCAAACCTCCAATATGTTGATTCTCTACCAGTGATTCAAGACTTTGTACATGAGATTCATTACGATTAGAGTAAGCGGCAACCATAAAGAGTTGTCCAATGCGCTCTTCCAAACTCAAAGTATTGTAAACGCTATCTACCCATTGTGTTTTTTGATAGGAATAATCCTTTGACTGCCCCCAGCCTAACGTCGAGAACAGCAGTGCTAACAGTGTTAATTTTTTCATTAGTCGTTTTATTTGCTCATAAAAAAAATCATCATCAAAAAGATTGACGATGATTCTTTGATATTTGTAAATTTAAAAAATACTATTTACTTAAAAAAGCGACTGTGCCAACTTTCGCTCGCTGGAACCTCCCAAAATTCTCTGTATTCTCCAAGGTCGTTAACTAAGTTATTAAAAACGATTGTGTTAGCAGATACAGCTTTTGACTTAACTAATTGTTTAAATTCAATTAATGTTTTAAATGCGATAAAATCTCCTGTCTTATATGTAACATTCATTTTATCTAATAAATCCACATTATACTTTGCTTCAAACTCTTGAATTACGCGCACTGAAGCATCAATAGAGCATCCAGAAGCAGCGTGCATATCTTGATCAACAGCCAAGATAATAAAGCGATTGTATTTTACTTCAAAAGAAGCAGTCAAAGGAGTAGCATGAGCCACCCATTCCTCTACAAAAGCTTGTAGTGTTTTTTCAATTTCTTGGACTTCTTCATCCGAGAATTTGCGATTTGATTGATATATCCAGATTCGAGAATGATCTGGCATTTGATCTATTGGAGTGTACATAATGTTATAAATCTTCTGCGTTCGCAATTAATTCAGCCACGTCTAATACTTTCACTTGGCTTTCTTTTTCTTTGAATTTCACTCCATCAGTTAACATGGTATTGCAGAAAGGACAACCTGCTGCGATAATTTCAGCATTAGTCCCGATAGCTTCTTCTGTACGTTCAACGTGTACCTCTTTGTCTCCGTGCTCAGGCTCTTTGAAGAGCTGTGCTCCACCTGCTCCACAACAAAAACCATTAGCTCTTGAGCGCTTCATCTCTACAAGTTCTGCATCTAACTTCTCAATTAACTGACGTGGTGCTTCGTATACTTGGTTTGCACGTCCCAAATAACAAGGATCGTGAAACGTGATTCTCTTTCCTTTGAACTGCCCACCTTCAATAGTTAATCTTCCCTCATCAAGCAATGATTTAAGAAACTCTGTATGGTGAACAACTTCGTATTTCCCTCCTAAATCAGGATATTCATTTTTAAGCGTATTAAAACAGTGAGGACAAGCAGTAACAATCTTCTTTACTTCATATCCGTCAAGTACTTGGATATTCATCATAGCTTGCATTTGAAAAGCAAACTCATTACCTGCTCTTTTTGCAGGATCTCCTGTACAACCTTCTTCTGTTCCCAAAACAGCGAATGATACATTCGCTTTATTTAATATTTTGACAAATGCTTTTGTTATCTTCTTAGCTCTATCATCAAAACTACCTGAACATCCTACCCAGAATAGTACTTCAGGAGTTTCTCCACGAGCCATCATTTCAGCCATTGTAGGCACTACTAAATTTTGTGACATAATATTTGCTGTATATTGTAACAATCAGTTGATAGACTGATTATAATTGTTAGTTGATTAATTTTCGTCTTTCCAGTTTAAGCGATCCATCTGGTTATATTGCCAAGGAGCACCATTGTTTTCAATATTTTGCATCATATTGTTCAACTCAATTGGCGCAGCACTTTGCTCCATAACTAAAAAGCGTCTCATATCCATAATGATAGACAACGGACTAATATCAATCGGACATTCCTCAACACATGCATTACACGTGTTACAAGCCCACAATTCTTCAGCAGTAATATAGTCGTTTAATAAAGTTTTTCCGTCATCTACAAACTTACCTCCATTAGCGTCTAATATCTTACTCACGTCTTCAAGACGATCTCGTGTAGACATCATAATTTTACGAGGAGATAGTTTTTTACCTGTCGTATTTTGTGGACATGATGAAGTACATCTACCACACTCCGTACAAGAATATGCATTCAACAGCTGTACCCAGTTTAAATCCATTACATCTTGTGCACCAAATTTCTCTGGTTCACCTTGTGGTTCAGCAGGAGCAGCAAAAGGATCAGCGTTTGGATCCATCATAAGTTTCACCTCATTTTTCACCGACTCTAAGTTGTTAAACTCACCTTGTGGTTTTAAATTGGCAAAATACGTATTAGGGAAAGCAAGGAAGATATGAAGGTGTTTCGAGTAGTATAGATAGTTCATAAAGAACATCACTCCTATTATATGTGCCCACCAAGCAAAACGATCTACAAATGCAACCGTTTCGTTATTCATACCTTCAAATAAAGGAGCGATAAATCCAGAAATTGGAAATGATCCAGCCTGTACATAGTGACCGTAATTTTGCGTTTGCAAATAATAGTCAGCCGCATTCATAATCAAGAAAAAGCACATTAAAACACTTTCAATATAAATAATATTGTTAGCATCTCTCTTTGCCCATCCCTCCATTTCTGGTTGATTAAAACGCTTCAACTTGATAATATTTCTGCGAATCCAAAATACTACTACCCCAAAAATAACAAGGAAAGCAAGTATTTCAAATATTCCAATCAATACATCATATGTACCTCCTAAGAATTTGAATGCTCTATGGGTTCCAAACAAACCATCTACGATGATCTCTAACATTTCGATATTAATAATAACGAAACCTGCGTAGACAAAAATATGTAAGATAGCTGGGATTGGTCTTTTCACCATTTTGGACTGCCCTAAGGCTACGCGAATCATATTGCGCCATCTCTCTTTCGGATTGTCTGAACGGTTTATATCTCGACCCAACTTAATGTTGCGTATTAGTTTCTTTATGTTTTTAATAAAGAATCCAAATCCAGCAACCAATAATAATAAAAATAATACTTGGCCTAAATACTGCATAATGGTAATAATTGTTTCAGTAAATTGTTAGTTTTTTAATTGTTTAGTTTAGTTATTGTTTGCTTGGCTTTCGTTTGTTTGATTGTCTTGATTTTCTTTCACTTCTTCAGTCGCTTGATAAGGTGTCGCTTTCTTACCGAACAAAGAGAAGTGTACGTATCGTTTAGGATTTTCTTTCAAATCGCGCATTAATTGTTCCAATTCTTTCGAAGCTCCTTCTAAGTTTTTGTACAATTGCTCGTCTTTAAGCAACATTCCAACAGAACCTTTTCCTGATTGAATGTCTGCTAACAATTTGTCGATATTTCCTGTTGCATTGTCTAATTTACTAAAGGTAGATTGAATATCCAAAGAATTAAGCTCTGTAGATAAATCTGCAAAGTTAGAACTCATCTTATTCATATTCTTCATTGTACCATCTAACTGAGGTCCAGCAGTAGCTAACATGCGGTTTGCTCCAGCCAAAGTACCTTGCAATTCAACAACAGATTGTTTTAAGTTTGCTTGCATTTGCTCATCCATAATACTGTTTACAGCAACAAGCATTTGATTTGCATTTTCTAAGACCAACTCTACTTTTGCTTTCAAAGGTTCTATTTCACCTAATAACTTATCTGTCATCTCTGGTACAACTTCTCCTTTTAGATAGTCATTCTTTTGAGCGTAGTCTGTATCGCCAAACTTTGGATTTATAGCAATTGCCTTTCCTCCTATAAGACTTGGAGAATAAATAGCAGCAGTGCTGGATTTAGAAATTTGAATAGGATTGGTCATTAAAAGTTCTACAACCAATTTACCCGAGTTTTGATCAATGGAAATCTTAGATACCTTTCCTACAACTAACCCGTTTATGGTAACATTAGATGATGTGGTAATTCCTTCAACATTCTCATATTCTACGTAATACTTAGTACTGTTATCGAATACATTTTTTCCTTTCAAGAAAGAGTATCCCCATATAAATAAAGCAATGGCACCTAATACTAATATAGCCGTTTTAATTTCTCTAGATATTTTCAAAATTTTCTTATTTTATAAGTGGCAAAAATAAACTTTTATTTTCAAAGCGTTCAATATTATTTTAGCGCTTCTTCAAGAGTGATGATTTTACCATTTTTAAAAGGTACTATAAAAGAGCTACTATGCCCCTTATCTTTAGCTTCTTTTAACAGCTTTTCAGCTTCGTCATAACTCGATGTTTCAGAGTAGTAATACTTATTTAAGTTCCCTGACTTAATCATTGTCACATTCTTTAACCCCTTAAAATTCTGTGGTTTTAGAGCTAATACACGTGTACTTGCAGCAATCTGTACTTTAAAAACTACTCCCTTAGAAACTTTGGTAACAGTTACCGTTTTTTTCTCTTTCGCTGGTGTAGTCTTTTTCACTTCTTTAGACTGATTCTCTTTTACGGTTACCGACGAAGAAACACCATTAGAGTAATAAGCTTTCTTATACTGTATAATCCCTGTAGCGATAGATTCAGCTAATTCTTTCTGCCCTTTTTTAGAAGACAAATAAGCTCCTTCTTCCTTATTAGAGACAAAGCCAAGTTCGATTAATACACTCGGCATAAAAGCGCCATGCAATACCCAAAACGGCCCTTGCTTAACCCCTCTATTCTTTCTCTTTAAATCATTGGTAAAGCTATCTTGAACACGACTGGCTAAATCAATACTCTGGTGAATATAATCCTCCTGTATCAATGTCAACCCAATAATAGATTCTGGCGACTTAGGATCAAACCCTGCATATTGTGTTTTATAATCATCCTCCAACATAATTACCGAGTTCTCTGTCTTGGCAACATCCAAATTTGACTTATTCTTACTCAAACCCATTACATAGGTTTCAGTACCGTAAGCTGCATTGCTATTCACACCATTACAGTGAATAGAGACAAATACATTACCATTAGAATTATTTGCCATAACCGAACGCTCCTTCACAGCGACAAATACATCCGAATCACGGGTATATACAACTTCGATATCACTTTCCTTCTTAAGTATCTTCCCCACCTCTAAGGCAACTGCTAATACGATATCCTTTTCCACATTCTTACCGTGATTTGTTCCTGAGTCCTTTCCTCCATGACCCGGATCAAGTACAACTCTGAATTTCGAATTGCTTTGCGCCAACACGCTCACTGATAAAAATAACAAGGTCAGTAAAGTAAACAGTTTTGAGTGACTGTATTTCATAAAAAAGTTCTTTATTATTACTTATAATTTGAATTAAATTACATTTTTCAGAAAAAATATATGTAAGTTTGACACGCTAAAATTAACGAATCAAGCTTTTACAAAAATAGCATATATAATAGATTTGCGAACAAATATTTTCAATATCGTTTTAGTTTTATTTCTATACAGTGCATTTTCATCTTACCATGTTACTGCACAAGAGTTTGGAAAGAAACGCACTGTACTACCAAACAACAATTTGAGTGATACTATAGCTTCGAACAAAGATACTATAGTACCTAAGCTATTACCTATAGAGAAGGATTCAACTCAAATTACAAAAGATTCTTTGCCAAACATTAAAAATACGGCAGAACAAAAACCTAAATCTTTTTTAGAAAACATCGTTGATAGAAAAGCGAAAGGTTACGAGAAACTTGACCAAAGAAGTCATGAAATCACACTTTATGACGAGGCTGAGATAAATTACCAAGACTTTAACCTAAAAGCAGGTAAAATCGTATTCAACTACGATAAAAGCGAAATCTATGCTGGAGGAATCAAAGATAGCTTAGGTGTTCTTTCACAATATCCTGTTTTTACGCAAGCAGGACAAGTGGTAGAGCCAGATTCTATCCGCTATAATACAAAAACACACAAAGCTTTAGTTTTTCAATCCAGAACTTCACAAGGAGAATTTAACATCAAAGCTGAAGTGACAAAGAAGGAGAATGACTCTACCTACTTTATGGCTGATGTTATCTTCACAACTGCAAAAGACTTAGACAATCCAGAATATTACTTTAAGAGTAAGAAAATTAAGTTGGTACCAGGTAAGAAAGTAGTTACAGGTCCTACCAATATGGTTATTGCCGATGTACCTACTCCACTGGGACTTCCTTTTGCCTTTTTCCCTATGAGTGAAAAAGCTGCATCTGGATTTATCATCCCAAGTGTGGGAGATACCAATCAACAAGGATACTACCTTCAAAATGGAGGATACTATTTTGCTGTTAGCGACAATTTAGACTTAACCCTACAAGGAGATTACTATACCAATGGTAGTTGGGGATTAAGAGGTAATAGCCAATATGCCAAGAGATACAAATACAATGGACGCGTTTTAGTTCGCTATGAAAACAATATCTTTAGTGAACGTGGACTTCCTGATTATATGTCGTCTAAACTTTACAATATACAGTGGAATCACACTCAAGATGCAAAAGCTAATCCAAATTCGAGATTCTCTGCATCGGTAAACATGGGTAGTAGTCAATACTTTAGACAGACAAACAACACCTATAACGTTGGAGCTTCGTTAAACAATACAATGAGCTCATCTATTAGTTATTCTAAAACATTTGAGAGTGTCCCACAAGTTAACATGTCTTTGACTGCAACGCACTCACAATCAACAAATACAAAACAAGTTAATATGACACTACCTACCTTAAACGTTAGTGTAGACCGTGTCTTCCCATTTGCTCCAAAATACGGTGCAAAAAAGGGAATTATCAAGAACTTGAACTTTTCATATAACGTTAGAGGGGAAAACAGAGTGAGAATTCACGAGGACAATTTCTTTAAACAAGAAATGTTTGACAGTTTAAATACCGGATTTCAACACAGTATTCCTATTTCTACCAACTTTAAATTATTCAAATACTTCTCGGTTACAGCTGGTGCAACCTACAACGAGGTGTGGTATATGAATACGATAAAAAAAGAGTATAACCCTCAGACAAACAAAGTAGAAGATGTACGTGTTAATGGCTTTGATAGCTTTAGAACTTATAACTTCAACACGAATATTGGTACAACCATTTACGGTACTTTCAACTTTAACAAAGACGGAAGAATCCAAGCTATTAGACACGTAATGCGTCCAAGTGTTGGATACTCATACACACCGAGTTTTGAGCAGTACTACGACACTTACGCCATCGATGCCACTGGTCAAACCATGCAAGACTACACCAGATTCCAAGGAGGGCTATTTGGCGCACCTGGTAGACAGAACTCAAATATGTTAAACTTCAACTTGAGCAACACATTTGAGGCTAAAATGAGAGATGACGAAAACGAAAAAGGAGAGCCTAAAAAAGTTATGCTTTTAAATAGTTTGAATTTTTCTACAAGTTATAATATGTCCGCAGATTCATTAAAATGGTCACCTGTACGCGTGAGCGCTGGGACTGCCATTTTTAAAGATAAAATGCAAATTAACTTCAATGCCACTTTAGACCCGTATGCTCTGGATAACAACAACAGACGTATTGATAAATTCAATATTGATAACGGAGGTAGTTTATTTAGACTTACAAGTGCTAATATGACTGTAAACTGGTCGATGTCAAGCAACGACCCTTGGTTTGGAGGATCTGCAGACAATAAAAACCAAAACTCTATTGACAATGGTGGACGTGGAGATGATTTGTTTGGACGCACAATGGAGTTAGGAGACAACAGACAGAGTATGTTCAACAACGACAATGACAAAGGCGACGATCCTTTTGCCGGTTTCTTTAATGCAAAATTACCATGGGACTTAACCTTTGCCTACTCATTGACCTACAGCAATGCTCAAAGACAGAACGAAATTGTCAACAACTCGGTCATGGTATCTGGAAATATTGATTTAACACCTAAGTGGAAAGTTGGATTCTCCAGTGGTTATGACTTCGTGCAAAAAGGAGTTACCTTCACTCAACTTCGATTCGAAAGAGACCTACTGAGTTGGCGTATGGACTTTAGCTGGGTTCCTATTGGAAGCTACACAAGTTGGGGATTCTTTATCGGAATTCGCTCATCTATGTTAAGTGACGTGAAATGGGAGAAACGAAAAGCTCCAGATAAGAGATATAGATAATTGGATATTAAAAAAGATAAACTCATGAAAAAAATAATAAACTCAGATAAAGCACCTGCACCTATTGGACCATACAATCACTCTGTAATGGTTGGTGATTTATTGTTTATCTCTGGTCAAATCCCTTTTAACCAAGCTACAGAAACGCTGGTTACAACGGGAATAGAGGACGAAACTAAGCAAGTCTTATTCAATTTGGAAGCTATTTTAGCTGCTTCAAATATGACTTTCGAAAATGTGGTAAAAGCAACTATTTTTTTAACTGATATGAATGATTTTTCTAAGGTAAATGAAATTTATGGAAGTTACTTTACTGCGGCTACTGCTCCTGCAAGAGAATGTATTCAAGTGGTAAAATTACCAAGAGGTGTTAATGTTGAAATCTCAATGATTGCTTCGAAGTAATTTGACATTTTAAAATATATAAAAAAAGCCAATGTGAATCACATTGGCTTTTTTATTGTTGTTAACCGAAGCTTTTTCGATATAATTTACTTCGCTGTAAATTTTAATTTCACATCGTTAAACACAGCTGCAGCATTGATCACAGTACGATACTCTTGCCAGTACTTTTTATCAATCTCTACAAAATCATAGATTTCTATACAATCAATACTCAAAATATCGTCTTTTACTTTATAACTCGATTTAAACTCCCCTACAATCTTTCCATCAACTTTCAATTTCTCGTGAATATTCAAATCTTTTAAGTTTTCAACCTTATACCCTTTTGGTAGTTGGACTGTAATTGTGCGTTTATAATCAACAGCTGTAGTTAATTCAATTGGCCACAGTCGTTCTTCTTCTGCTTCAAGCCTAACTTGATCGCCAATTAACTTCCCAACTTTAAAAATATAAGCACCTTCTGTTTGCTCAAACAAGTGATCTGCTTTGTAATTCACATTAAAGACAAATGGCTTTATAGCATAATCATCAAAAGAGGTATTCTTTACATCTATATTAAAATCAGTCGCATCATTAGAATATGCTTTAGCAAGGAAATTTTTAAAATCAGCTATGGTATTAGAATTGAGTAACAAAAAGTACTTTTGGAAATCAATACCTCTTTCTCCTGATATACTATGTTGCGTTTTTACGCTAACTTGATTCAAATTTCTCAAATCTACTTCTGCCTTAAAAACGTCTTTTGTTTCAAAAGTATTCAAGCTTAATTGTTTATTGTCATAAGCTATCGTTTCCATTCCAGCAAACTCTCTTGTTGTAACAAATAAACCTTGATTATGGTGATAAGCAGTATTGGAAAGCGGGATAAAATACTCGTAAGAGAATGGATCCATATATGCATCTAAACTTGGAAAGTAAAACAAAGCATCTGTAAAGTTTAAACGCGTTGGAAAACTCGCATCATATACTTGTTGATTTTTCTTTGTTGTAAGAACTAATTCATACTTTACCCCAAGATTCTTAAACATCACATCATAAAGCCTTAAAACATCAGTTAAATGCCCTGTATGCTCCGAAATTACCCTGTCTAAAGTTTTTAATTCCTCTGGAGAAATTACCACACTCGATTTAATAGCAAACTCAATATTTCTCAAGCTCAACATAAGGTTATCCGATTTCCTTACTTTCTTATAAAAATCGTTAGCTACGCTTAACTCTTGATTGCTAAGTGGACGATTGCGTTTAGCTAAGAAATCATCAACGAAAAACTTGTAGTTAAAGAAATCTTTCTCTACTCCACCGTAAATACCATCTACTTTATAACGAAGAAATTTGATGTTCTTTATAAGATTAGTATACTCATCATTTGATATCATTGCTTCAAGATTATTGTGCTCAACTACATATGAAGACTTTCCATTGTAGGCTTCTTCATTATACACAGGAGTATTAAGCCCATTATAGGCTTTCATCTTAATAATAATGTTATCAGGATAGATCAGTTCAAACTTACTCTTTATAACCGGTACATCACTTTGCAATTTAACATCCACACCATCGATAACACCATCTTCCGACCAAATGCCAACATATTCAACTACACTCCCCTTCTCCATGCCTTCTACATCAAAGTAGTGAATGACAAATCCCGCTTGTTCATTGGTAAATTCTTTAATGCTATCATTGCTAAAATTAACTACCTGTCCATTAGGTTTGATTATACGCAATTTCTGCTTTACCGTATGCTCGTCTTTTGGATCACGCGCTAGTACCTTCTGAAAAGCTGCCGCACTCGAGTCACTTGCCACATATTGTTGATAGTGAACTAAGTTAAAGCTGGTTACCATATCATTCAACCCACCAACTTTTAACTCTACTTTTTGGTCATATAACAATAAACCACCTTCATCGGAAAGTGCCTCTATATCAGATTTAGAAACTTCAGTGAAGTCGGCTTTTTCAAACTCAAACTCTTGAGAGAAAACAGCACTATACCCCAATAAGAAAACAAACAATAGTATCTTTTTCATATATACGATTTAATTATTTATAAGCTGTAAAAACCAAATTTACAAAAATAAGCACTCTTAGGCCTGTAAGGAATCGAATAATTACCCTTCCTACCTTTAAAATAAGCAATAAAAAAAGCACCTTTCTTTTAAAGGTGCTTTTATTGATCTTGTTTTACGCTATTTCACTTCACTATCAATGGCCTGTAAAAGCATTTGTGCAGTAGCTACGTTAGTTGCCAAAGGCACATTGTGAACGTCACATACGCGCAATAACATATTGATATCTGGTTCGTGTGGATGTTTGCCAAGTGGATCTTTAAAGAATAAAACCATTGCCGTTTTACCTTCTGCCACTCTTCCTGCAATCTGAGCATCCCCTCCAAGAGGACCTGACAACATGCGTTTAACTTCAAAACCAACATCTTGAGCCATACTCCCAGTTGTACCAGTAGCTATCAGGCTAATTCCCTCTTTAGAGAGAATAGCTTTGTTCTTTTTAATAAACTCAAGCATCTCCTTTTTCTTAGCATCATGTGCTACTATAGCTATTTCCATAATTCTATTATTTATGATAATCTATTAACCCATCTAAAGGTTTCTGAATAATACGACCTAAAGCAATGCCTTCTTCCTGCAATATTTCCACAAGTTCATCCTGAAGAAAGTACGCAACAGAACCAACAAAACTAACAGGACATTCCAAATACTCAGGATAATTTTTAATATAATTATCTACAAAGAACTTAATCTGTTCTCTAATCAACTTCTTAAAGTACTCATGTTCTTTATGCTCTATTAAAAACGGTAGAAAAGAAGCCATATAGGCATTGGGGTTCTCCTTCTTGTAAAAGTTGTATTTCACAACATCTGCATCAATATCATATTTAGCAGAAAAAGCTATTGCCAAATCAACTGGCATCATCTTTAAGAAATAAGACTTTATCAAAATTCTTCCAAATGCACTTCCACTACAATCATCCATTGCCATATACCCAAGTGACTGTATCCTCTGGTGAGCTTTTTCCCCATCAAAATAGGTTACATTAGAACCCGTCCCATTAATGCAGACAATCCCTTTTTCGCCTTTTTTTACAGTTGCATATATAGCAGCAAAGGTATCTTCGTGAATGTGAATACTTTTGCAATTGTCAAAATACTCCTCAAAAAACCTTTTTACAATACTTCTTGTTCTATCTGATCCACATCCTGAGCCATAAAAATAAAGTTCTTTAACCTCGTTCTTATTTCTCCTAATATCAGGAATAGTATTAACGCGGGTAAAGAACTCATCTAAAGTAATAACTTCGGGATTAAGTCCAAGACTGGTTACCGAAGTTATTAAATTCTTATTTTGGTCAAAGAAGATCCAATCAGCCTTAGTAGAACCACTATCGACTATAATCTTCATTGTTTTAAATTATTTTACACTGTTTAAATGAATAGCCATTTCAACCATTTTAGAAGAATAACCATACTCATTATCGTACCATGCTACGAATTTAAAGAATGTACTGTTTAATCCAATACCAGCTTTAGAGTCAACGATACAAGTGTGTGTATTAGATACGAAGTCTTGAGAAACTACGTCATCTTCAACATATAACATAACACCTTTTAATTCGTTTTCACTTGCTTTTTTAAGTACAGCCATTACTTCCTCGTAAGAAGTTTCTTTACCTAATTTCACAGTTAAATCCACAGTAGATACGTCAGCTGTTGGAACACGCATAGACATACCCGTTAATTTACCTTTCAATTCAGGAATAACTTTACCTACAGCTTTAGCCGCACCTGTTGAAGCAGGAATAATATTTAATAAAGCTGAACGTCCACCTCTGTAGTCTTTCTTAGAAGGACCATCCACAGTAAACTGAGTTGCAGTTGTAGCGTGAATTGTAGTCATTAAACCTTCAACAATTCCAAACTTGTCATTTAGAACTTTAGCTAATGGAGCTAGACAGTTAGTAGTACAAGATGCATTTGAGATAATTGTATCTGTTGCTTTTAACTCTTTCTCATTCACTCCCATTACAAACATTGGAGCATCAGCAGAAGGTGCAGAAATCAAAACTTTCTTAGCTCCTGCATCAATGTGTTTTTGCGCACCTTCAAGGTTTGTAAAAATACCTGTACAGTCAGCAACAACATCTACTTTTACTTCATCCCATTTAAGCATTAATGGATCTTTTTCAGCAGTTACACGAACTGTTTTTCCATTAATTACCAAGTTGCCATCTTTCACTTCAACTGTTCCATCAAAACGTCCATGTACTGAATCGTATTTAATCAAATAAGCTAAATGCTCAACTTGCATTAAATCGTTTACAGCTACAATTTCCACATCACTTCTTTTTACTGCTTCTCTAAACATTAAACGTCCAATACGTCCGAAACCGTTAATCCCTATTCTTGTCTTCATAATATCTTTTTTTATTAAGTTATTTTTTTAAATTGTAATTATATCTGATACTCTCAACAGATCTTTATCTATTGGAGAATGCCCTTTCACAGCTTGTTCAAGTGGAGTTAAGGCAACCTGATCGTTGATAAGCCCCACCATAAAGTTACTTTGACCCTCTAGTAAAGTTTCTACTGCTTTTACACTTAATCTACTTGCAAGTACCCTGTCAAAACAAGAAGGCGCCCCACCCCTTTGCATATGACCTAATACTGATACACGCACTTCATACTCAGGTAAGTTCTCTTCTACGTATTCCCCTAATTCAAATACGTTTTTACCGAGTCTTTCTCCTTCTGCAACAATTACTATACTAGATGATTTTCCTGATTTTTTACTTTTCTTCAAAGACTCAAGTAGCCTTTCTAATCCCAAATCTTCTTCTGGGATCAATATTTCCTCTGCTCCTGCTCCGATACCTGCATTTAATGCAATATGTCCAGCATCACGCCCCATAACCTCTACAAAGAATAGACGCTTATGTGAACTCGCAGTATCTCTAATCTTATCCACCGCATCTACTACTGTATTTAATGCTGTGTCAAAACCAATGGTATGACTGGTTCCATGAATATCATTGTCAATCGTACCAGGTATTCCCATTACAGGAATGTCAAACTCTTTACTCAAGACCATTGCTCCAGTAAAACTTCCATCTCCACCGATAACAATTAAAGCATCTATCTCTGCTTTCTTCAAATTATCGTATGCAGCCTGTCTACCTTCTGAAGTCTTAAATGCAGCACATCTTGCTGTTTTTAAAATAGTTCCCCCTTTATTAATAATGTAGTTTACATCTCTTGGACCTAATACTTCAAAATCACCCTCAACAAGCCCTTGAAAACCACGAAATACTCCTATACACTCTACTCCATGGAATGAACAAGTACGAACAATAGCTCTAATGGCTGCATTCATACCCGGAGCATCACCTCCAGAAGTTAAAACACCTATTCTTTTTATTGCCTTACTCATATGATTAAAATTTTGAGTAAATTTAGCAAATAATCGTTACTTGGACAAGATTATTGGATGTTTAATTCTTATTTTGGTATTATAATTTTGTTAAATAATTAACATTTGAACTATTTAGAATTATTTCTTCTACGATCCTCATAAAATTTAATAAAATCGCGATTAAAATCAGAGTCTGGTAGTTCTTCTGTCCTACTATTTTCCTTCTTTTCTTTCTCTTTCTTTTCCTTGGCGCGCTTGTCTGCTTGATTCAAAATTTTAGACAATAACTCCTTAAAAGTGTCAAAGTCCACTTCATAAGTCAAACCTACTCCTTGTGTATAACCAATACCTTCTCCTAAGTAATTGATGTCGTTCTCCCTATTGAAAAAACGAGCATTTAATGTTCCCTCTTCATTAATGCGCAACAAGACCTCTACATCCCCTACGATCACAGATTGTTCTTCCCCTCCTACAGGTACTCCCAGTTTTCCATTGACAGAAATGCGATCGTTAACTTTAGTTGAGAAAGTAACCCCTAAACGCCCTTCTGTTTGCGTGTATGGATTTCGCTCTCCCTGAGCGTAGTTTAAGCCCACTTTGAATTTGTCATCCTCATCAGAGAATAAGTCATCAAAGATGCTACTGGCTCTTTCAAATAAACTACCAGCTAAAGCGGAAGACGAATTATCTGATGAGAAAAACGCCCCTGTTGCTAACAATGCCATAGCTTGTCTTTCTCGGGTATCTCTATCACTTAACTTGTAGTCCAACTCAGATTTAACAACCGAACTTACCGTTGGAAAGTTAATTTCAAAATCTACCTCTGGACTACTCAAACTACCGTTTAAAACAATAGCGACATCTGTTGGTACCTTTCTATTAATAATCGAATTATCAACAATAACTCTTGGGTTTGCCTCTGTGTGATAAATTGCCTGTAAGTCAAGTATAGCATTCATTGGATCACCATCCCAGCGAATAGTTCCATATTTTTTTACTACAAATCTCTTGTCTATCAGTCCTCCATATTTAAAGTTATACTCTCCTTCATAAGCTTGAAAATCCCCCCACATATTAAACTTTCCAAGAGTATTAATTTCCATAGTAATAAAACCAGCTCCTTTACCTTTCATGGCATGCCCGGATTCGCGATCTAAGATAATCTCTATTTCCGCCTCAGGTGTAACAATAAACTCAAAGTCTAATTCTATTCCACTATTTCTATAGCGATACGGGTCGCTATCTTTACTTTTCTTTCGAAGCTCTTTTTCCTTGCGAGTCAAGAAATAGATATAATTATTCTCCCCTGTATTTTGAGCTTCTTTCAAAGGAATCTTAATCGCTGTACCTTTGTTAGAAGTGGCATTGATATCAATATTTAGCATTTCTACAGGCCCAGTTAAATTCGCCTGACCATTGATAAAAGCTGTTCCATAGTATAAACTACCTTCAGTAAACTTGGTGTCTAATGCCAATAAATTAGGCGATGACAACTTTAAATTCAATGCCCAATCATTAAACATTTTATGAGAAACATAACCGTCAACAACTCCTTCGGTCTTATATTTTGAATCTATAATTCTTGCGTTTCTAAGGATAAATTGTTTTTGGGTAATATCCAGAGCTGAATGCTCCTCAAACAAATAGTCCACTCCTGTAAACTTAGATAAAAATCCAGCTTTACTTAGATACAATCGTCCATTGACCTCTGGATCACTCGGTGTTCCAAGTATACTAATCTTTCCTGATGCAGTTCCTCGCATAGAGGAAGCCACACTACTTAAAAGTGGTCCTATTGGTTTTAAGCTAAATTCTTTAAACCCAGACTCTAAGTTAAAATAGGTCTTTTTATTGATTATATTGATATCTCCATTGAGGTAAAAAGATTCCTTGTCGAATTTTGAAATAGACGATTCTACTTTAAAGTTATCTAACTTTTCATTACCATCTACTTTAAACAACATAGTTCCAAGATCATAATCATTAATATGAAGCGAATCTATCTCAACATTAGCTCTTGGGTGAAATAAATCTTTATCTTGAGAAAAGTGAATATCCCCGTCTATCATACCTGAGAACTTCAAGTTATTAATATCAGGTGTAATCTTAGCTAGCTCAACTTGAGAAAAGTCCAAATCTAAGTGCTTATAAGTAGAATCTCGCATCACACCACTAAGGGCTACCCTTTGCCCTTTGTGAGACATCACAAGTGAATCAATGGTAAAGTCAGTTAGCTTTTTATTGAAAATCACTTTGTTACTTTTGTCTTCTTTCTCATTGACATTCCAAATAAAATCTTTGAAAAAGATATCTGATTTCTTAAACCCAACCACAGACATATTATCCTGATTAATGGTGTGATATAAGTTTAAATTAAAGACATCTCGATTATTATCCCCTCCCTTAAACTCAGAACGCACAAATAGCGTATCGTTATGGGTTAAGTTCAGTAAATTAAAGTCTGAGATCTTATACATACCTGTCCTTACACTATCAATTGAGACATAGGTATTATATAATGGGTTATTGTTATTTACATACAAAACAATATTGTGAAACCCAATTTTATCTAAAGATATACTCGGTGAGTCAAAGCGCAACTTAAACTCGTTTTCATCATTGTTAATCAACCCTTCTACACGAGTACTCTCACTGACTGTTAACTGAGGTAAAAATACCTCTATCAACCTATTGTGTACTGTGATATCAAAATCCAAATATTGACCTTCAGCTATTTTATAAGGGTTGTAGTTAGTATATAGACTTCCCAGAGCATTGGTAAACAAGCTCTTTAAATCCTTAAACCTGTACTTTCCTATCACATATCCTTTAATAGCTTCTTTTGAGTTAATTTGTATTGAACGCTCGCCATCTTGATTAAAAGCCGAAGTAACAGAAAACTCATCAAAAACATAGAAATCTTTAGTGTTGTTATACTGAGACGAGTTTACTTTAAACACCCCTTCTAAATCTTCTATCGAATTTCCAGAAGCTTTAAACTCAAAACTTCCCTTAAACTGCGCAAGGGTATCATTAACAAACTTTAAAGCGTGTAAATCAGCATAATCAACGTCTGCAACAAAGTCATAATTTTTCACTTTCGAGCTAAAGTCAACTTTTCCATTAAAGTCCAATTTTAAATTGGGATCATCAGTGTGAACAAGACCTTTAAAATACGGCATCTTTAATGTACCATCTACGGCAATTGACGTGTACTTATATTTGGCAAACACCAGTGAAAAGACATCCCCCTTAATAGAAGTATTTAAAGATTCTTGATTAAAGCCTTTTCCATCCACATACAAATCGAAAGAAGTTACTCCGAATTGCTTGTTGTCAATAAAACTTCCCAAGTCAAACTTATCCAGGGCTATATTCCCTTTATATTGTGCTAAATCAGGCTCGTTTAAATGATTAATCTCTAACTTAGCTCTACCTTTACCAATATTAGTTAAAACGTCAATATCAGTTTTCAAGGTACGCTTAGTCATCTCTAATTCACCGTGAATATCAAACATTCCCATATTGTCCAAAGACTCAGGTAACTTTGACTTCAGCAAATCAGGCATCAAACTAACTAAATTATAGCGAGAAATATAAAGCTTTGACAAGTTTGTCTTCATCCAAAACGGCTTATCTTTATCAAAGACGTTTCTAAAGGCAAATTGACCTATTACTTGTGAATTACTTTGGTCGAGTAAGCGTGCATTAATCAATTGAAAATCGTTCATCACTCCAACAATACTTCCTTGAAAATACAGCTGTTTATTCGAGGAGAACTCTGGTGCAAAAACATTTAAATCAGAAGTATTCAAAGAAGCTTTACTGATTTTAAAATCCCAGTTTACCTTATCGGTAAAATACTTCATATCTCCTTGAGCAAAACTAAAGAGTAAATCTCCTGCAATTGAAGATTGATCTGTTACTAGTTCAAGTGACTTAACACCAATAGTTGTTTTTGTATGAGAGAAATCTCCGGCAAGGCGATTTACATTCAACCCCCAGTGATCTTTAAAAGAAGCCTTCTTGATATTACCATAAATCTCTGGCCCTTTAATCAAAAAGTTGTTTACCTCACCATTTAACTCTTTAAAGTCAACTGCTGTGACAGTTTCATTGTTATCGTCAGAAACTTTAAAATGAGAGGAACTCATGTAGATATTCTTCGACTTTAACCTAAACTTACCATCCCCTTCTTTTCCATTGTCAAATACTGCAATTAAAGCATCAAGATTAGTCATTTCTTCTGCTTTGTACTTGTGGATATTTAGAAATAGATTGCTGATATGAGTATCTCCTAAAAAGATTTGTCCCTTCTTTAAGGCGTCAAAGTCGGTAATACGCGTTTTAAAACTTTTAATTTCTATAAACTTATAGTCGTGATTATCCCTTACTGATACACCTCTTAGAGAAATTCTACCAAAAAAATCAATATATAATCGGTCGATGTCGAACTTAGTACCAAACTTGTCGTTTACTTTTTCTACCGCAATGCTGGCCATGATACTTTGAACCACAGGTAACGACAAGGTTGCTATTATGATAACTAACAGACACACCAACGCCAATAGAAGGCGAAAAACTATTTTTTTAAATTTTTTGATAACGTTTTATGTTTTAAATTTGCAGCCTAATTATTTGCTTATTTCACAATAAAATAGCAAATAGCAAATTTAAGTATTTTTCCACATAGAATACCATGTTTTGTCAAGTTAAAACAGTTATTCTTAAACAAAAATTTCAAATAGAGAATGTCTTCTAAATCAACTTATATTTTAGCTATAGAAAGCTCATGTGATGACACATCAGCAGCGGTAATGCACAATAATAAAGTATTGTCAAATGTAGTAGCTAAACAAGAAATACACGAACAATATGGTGGTGTAGTGCCCGAATTAGCTTCTCGTGCACACCAACAAAACATTGTACCAGTTGTGGATATCGCCTTAAAGAAAGCTGGAATAACCAAAGAAGAATTAAACGGAATTGCCTTTACACAAGGCCCAGGATTAATGGGATCACTATTAGTCGGTGGATCCTTTGCAAAATCTCTGTCTCTTGCCTTGAATATTCCCCTTGTCGCTGTGAATCACATGCACGCTCATATCCTATGTCATTTTATTGATGAACAGGGCTATGACAAGCCAGAGTTTCCCTTTCTTGCTTTGACTATCTCAGGAGGTCATACTCAAATAGTTAAAGTAAACAGTTTTTTTGATTTAGAGATTCTGGGAGAAACAACTGATGACGCTGTTGGTGAGGCTTTTGACAAGTCTGCAAAAATATTGGGATTCCCTTATCCTGGAGGCCCGTTGATTGATAAGTATGCCAAAGAAGGTAATCCTAAAGCTTTTCAATTTACAAAGCCAAAAGTAGATGGGTTAAACCTTAGTTTCAGTGGCTTAAAAACACAAATCTTGTATTTTATACAAAAGAGTGTGAAGGAGAATCCTAATTTTATAGAAGAAAACAAAGCAGATATCTGTGCTTCTATTCAATATACGATTATCCAGATCTTAATGGATAAATTAAAATTAGCTGTTAAACAAACTGGCATAAAGCAAATTGCTATAGGTGGTGGGGTTTCTGCCAATTCAGGTATTCGACAAACACTCAAACAAGCAGAAGACAAATACAAGTGGAAAACCTTTATTCCAAAGTTTGAATACACAACTGATAATGCTGCGATGATAGGTATTGTGGGTTATTATAGATATTGCGAATCAATATTTGCCGATTCTTCCATCGTATCAAAAGCTCGTATAGAATTTTAAAAACCAAACTTATGCAATTATTTTATTCCCCAAATATCAGTACTGATAACCCTACTTTTACTTTTGACAAAGACGAAAGTAAACACATCATAAAAGTCCTTAGACGAAAAATTGGAGATACGCTTCATGTAACGGATGGCAATGGGAATTTATTCACCACTGAGATTACTTTAGATTCCGACAAAGCTTGTATGACTCAAATTATCGAACATAAATTAATCCCACATACCCCATTTCGACTGCACTTAGCCGTGGCTCCTACCAAGATGAATGAACGCTACGAGTGGTTCTTGGAAAAAGCCACTGAAATAGGCATTCACGAAATAACGCCAATTATCTGTGAACATTCGGAAAGAAAGATAGTTAAGACCGAGCGATTTGAAAGAATTGTTCAATCAGCAATGAAACAATCCCTTCAAATGTACTTGCCGAAACTCAATCAACCTATTTCTCTAAAAGAATTTTTGAATCAAGATCACCAAGGAGAATTATACATTGCTCATTGTGAGGAAGACCAAGAAAAAATTTTGTTAAAAGACAGTATATTACCTCACAAAAATTATTTACTTTTAGTAGGTCCAGAAGGAGATTTCTCTCCAAGTGAAATACAATTAGCTCTTGACAAAGGTTATAAGCCTGTTTCTCTTGGACACACAAGGTTACGCACTGAAACTGCAGCGGTAGTTGCGGTACACAGTTTTATATTCACAAACGAATAAAATATTTATGGTTGATTCAAAAACGATTTCTAAAGGTATTGTAAGAGCTGTTTTAATATTAGTAGCAATATACCTAGGTGCAATGTTAATATTGCAAATTAGTTCTCTTTTTATCTATACTGCCTTGGCTTTTGTCTTAGCATTGATAGGTAAACCTTTAGTAGAGTTTTTTAAGAAAAAACTACGTATAAAGCGCACCTTAGCCGTTGTGATAACTATTGTTATTTACATCGCTTTCTTTATCGGCTTTATATTTATGTTTATCCCTTTATTTACCACACAAGCACAGAACTTATCTGTCTTAAACACCTCACATTTGCAAGAGGATTTTAATGGGTTAATTCACAAACTCGATCTTTATTTATCAACCAAGGGCTTTAGTTTAGACACCCTTTTAGAGAGTGCGAATTTTAAATCTCAACTCAAACTAGACTTTGTTCCAAATTTATTCAACACATTACTTGGTTTTCTAAGTGAGTTTGGAATGGGAGTTTTTGCTATTTTATTTATCACTTTTTTCTTTTTAAAAGATCAAGTTATCTTAGAATACCAGTTCAAGAAGATATTCCCAAGTAAACACGAAAACAAAGTATTAACTTCATTGGATAAAATTAACAATCTACTGTCGAGATACTTTCTTGGACTAGTAGCTCAAATTACGGTTATCTTTATTTTGAGTTTTATCCTTTTAGCAATAGTTGGAGTAAATGGTGCCTTAATGATCGCATTCTTATGTGCTATCTTAAACATCATTCCATATATAGGCCCACTAATTGGAAACGTCCTTGCAGTTTTGTTTACCATGTTGAGCTTTTTAGGCGATAACATAACAGAAGTTACTCTACCAAAGGCGTTAACAGTTATGTTTGGCTTTTTATTTATTCAACTAATCGACAACGTTGTAAACCAGCCTTTGATCTTTTCAAATAGCGTTAAATCACATCCTTTAGAGATATTCATTGTTATTCTAGCCTCTGGAATGTTCTCAGGAATTTTTGGAATGATTGCAGCTGTCCCTATTTATACTTGTATAAAAGTTATAGCTAAAGAGTTCTTGCCAAATGTTCGCTTTATTCAAATATTAACCAAAAAGTTATAATTGGAAAATCCTTTATTAGCTCTTGAAGTTCAAGAGTACATTAATGATCACCTTGATAAAAACAATAAAGATTTAGCTTTTAAAAAATCTCCTTTTCAACATATTGAAATGAGTGATTTGCTCATGCAAATCGAAGCTAAGCAAAAGTGTATTGACAAACTTCCGACTTGGTACAACAGTCCAAATATATTGTACCCTGCTAAGCTTTCTATTGAACAAACTTCATCTGAGGTATGTGCTAAGTACAAAGCGAACTTAGTTTTTGGTGAGAGTCTAATTGACCTTACTGGAGGCTTTGGTGTGGATTGTCTTTACTTTGCAAAGCATATAAAACAAGTTGTACACTGTGAGATGCAGTCCTACCTAAGTCATATGGTAGCTCATAACTATAATCAATTAGGTGTCAAGAATATTACCACACACTGTGGAGATAGCTTAGTGTATATAGCTGAGCAGAAAAAACAATGGGACTGGATTTACGTTGATCCCGCACGAAGAAATCAATCCAAAGAGAAAGTATTCTTTTTAAGTGATTGTTTGCCCAACGTACCTGAACATTTAGAACTTCTATTTTCGCATACAAATAATGTGCTAATTAAGACCTCTCCCCTTTTGGATATTCACGCAGGGCTTAATGAACTAAAGCACGTTAGCGCAATTCACATCATTGCATTAAACAATGAAGTAAAAGAGCTCTTGTGGGTGTTAAAAAAAGGAAGTATTGCAAGCGTTGAATTAACCGCTGTTAATATACACCACAATCAAATTAGCACTTTTAAGACTACACTCGACCAAAGTTGTGAGCCTGTTTACGCTTTACCTAAAAAGTTTTTATATGAGCCTAATAGTGCTGTACTAAAAACTGGAAAATTTGACTGTATTTGTCCTTACTATAAAATTGAGAAATTACATCAACACTCTCAACTATATACAAGTGACAATTTAATTGAAAACTTTTCAGGTAGGTCATTTGAAATACAAGAGGTCATCCCCTACAACAAAGCAAACGCTAAATTGTATCTAACCAATACCAAGGCCAATGTAACAACGCGTAACTTTCCAATAAAGGTAGAAGAACTCCGCAAAAAATGGAAGATTAAAGATGGCGGTGAGCAATACCTTTTTTTCACCACCTTAAACAATCAAGAGAAAGTTTTTATCAAATGTCTTAAAACAAAAATAGAAACTAAAATATAATAAAATGGGAGCGATTAATTCGCTCCCATTATTTTTACATCTAATTGTCTGTATATCAAAGTTTATTCTTAACAATAGCTAAACACCAAATCTACTGTTGCTTCACTAGGACCATCAACTGCTGAGTATCGCTTTTAAGAACTAATTTATTCGCATTTAACTCGTATTGTGTCGCGTTAAACAATGCCTTTAGAAAAGCACCTGAGGGCACTGCTTCACAAAACATACGCGTAGACTTTAATCGCTTATCTATCTCTATTTGACTATCTCTCTGGATAGAGAAGCTACCAGAAAACGTATTACATCCATCGAAACCCTGCACTTTTAAATCTTCTAAATTAAAAGTTATTACTGGTATTTCATCTCCAAAAGTTTTAGAGGA
The DNA here is from genome assembly GCF_009767705.1 of Myroides sp. LoEW2-1. NCBI lineage: Bacteria > Pseudomonadati > Bacteroidota > Flavobacteriia > Flavobacteriales > Flavobacteriaceae > Myroides > Myroides sp. LoEW2-1. Next base: position 38,316 of record NZ_WSPP01000248.1, read on the forward strand.
TATTAATTGTCCCCCTTCCCCATTAGCAACGGACTCCAGTGTCCAAGACGAGGTAGTTAATTTATTCGACATATTCTCTTTTGTCTTGTTATCACTCTGCATTGGCAATTGACTTTTACAAGCCATTAACCCTAATGTACACAAAAATACTGCAAAAAATAAACTAAATTTTCCTCCCATATCAAGCCAAGATTTATTTTGTTTTCAAATCAAGTGTAATATCACTCTTGGTTAAAGATATAAAAAACAAAACAAACAGTCACTT